>JAFTNI010000242.1 GCA_017451975.1 Clostridia bacterium | reverse complement strand
GGCACATACAAGAACTGGGCCATTGAAAACGGCGTAAGCTACTTCTCCGTTGCTTCCGGCGGCGGTACAGGCCGTACGCTCCACCCCGATAACATGGCTGCAGGTCCCTCTTCCTACGGTATGACAGACACAATGGGCAGAATGCACTCCGACGCTCAGTTCGCAGGTTCTTCCTCTGTTCCCGCTCACGTTGAAATGATGGGTCTCATCGGCGCAGGCAACAACCCCATGGTTGGTATGACTGTTGCAGTTGCAGTTGCTATCGAAGAAGCTTGCAAATAAGAGATACGGTCGCTTTCTTATAAGAAAGCTCCGCAAAGAATTTCATTAAAACACACACGCCGTGGACTTTTCCACAGCGTGTGTTTTTTTAGCCTTCCCCTCTTTATTAGGGGAAGGTGGCAGCCGAAGGCTGACGGATGAGGTGTTCCTTCGCTTTTTACCGCCGCCTCATGCTTCGCAACACTTTCGGATGACCGCGTAGGGGGATTTTCGTGCAGATTTAACGGGAGGCACAAGCACTTTCAGCCCTTAAGCAGCACCGATCGAGCGATAAACCTGCAAGTTTTTTGCTTTTTCTGTAACTTTTTTCTCAAAGAAAAAAGTTAATACCCCCGAAAGCCTTCGGCTTTCAGAAAAGAAAAACAGATACACGCTAAGTGTATCTGTTTTTCTTTTATCAATATTCAATATAGCTATCCTTTATAAAGCCCGCGAGGTTGAAGCCCTCTACCTTCTCTGCGAATTTCACGCCGAGCACGGGGGAAAGGAAATTGGAATAGAATATGCACGCTTCGTCTCCGTTTGCCGAAAGGCTTTCGAGCGCTTCTCTTCTCGTGGAATATTCGTTCGCTTCTATATAGTTCTCTATTGTCGTTTCATATCTCTTGTGCATATCCTTAAGCACGCCCATCTCGCTTGCAAGATGGTAAGATATCACAAGCTCGCGAACGAGCGTTTTAACGTGCTCGTCAACAAGGTTATCGAGGTAAGCCTGAATTGTATCAAAGCCCTCTATTTCATACGTCTGAAGAGCGAATTCATCGCCAAAGCTCTGCGCCATGGAAAGTGCGCTCTGGCGGAACTCAATTTCCCATGTCTGCTCCTCAAGCTTCGTATACGTGTTCATAAGCTTTTTGGGGTAAGATTTAAGGTCGGTCTGCTTAGTAACGATAGCCATAAAGCCGTCGCTGTAAACGGCGTAGCACCACATATTAAGCTCTTCTCTCAAATCGAAAATGCTTGCATAACCCCTGCTTTTCACCGCCGCCTCAATAGCCTCTGCGGGGTAAACGGCTTTGATTTTGAACGTTTCCGTTATATTCTGGATAGTTTCCTTATATTCATCGCCAACCTTGTGACCCTGGAAGAATTTAAGGTAATCATCCGTAACTTCGATATAATTGTCTTTATATTCGTTTGTAGTGCCATCTGTGTAGTTGTCTACGCAATCGTAAACGATAACGTCGCCCTTCTTTATAACTGCATTGGCATCGGACTGTGTAATACCTGCCGCTACCTTGCAGAACCAATCGCCTACGGTTGCAATGGTATTATCCGAGCCGCCGTAGAGGTATACGTATCTGCAAACGTAATCTGTTACCGTAATTGTAAAGCGGATTTTTGCGCCTGAATATTCGGCATATCCACCGTTTTCGGGCACTGTGAGCACGAATTTCGTGGGAACGTCGCGCTTGAGGTAGTAAAGACCGTTTTCGTCCTGAGAGCCCGCATAAGCAAGCGCTTTATCGAAAAATTCGTTCTTCGCATCGGAATAGGGGCGGTAGCCCTCCACCTTTTTGTATTTTTCGGGAATAACCAGGTCTGTATACTTCGTCCCCTCATCGGTTGTGGTAACAAGCTCTGCCGAAAGTGTGAAATCGAGCGTAGAGCCCTCTTCGATGTAAACAGATTTACCGTAGTAAGTTTCCGTAAGACCTACGCGGAAAAGGTCATAGCCCGCTTTGAGGTTTTCTCTTATATCGGCATAATTCATGCTTTCGGGAACTTTTACGTCAACGTATTTGGAAAGATCCTGCTTCATAAGGAAATTCAGGGGCTTCTGACCGTCCAGAAGGAACATATCCCCGCAGGAAGCAAGCATCGTCACCGCAAGCACAAGGCAAATAGCCATGGCAAAAATTCTTTTTGCGGCTTTAAAATGATTTTTTTTCATATTTCCTCCGTATTTTTGTTTTGATTTGCAAAACACCGTGCAAAAAAGCGCGGTTTTTCACATCAAAAAGCGTTAGCTTATTTATTGTACCACATATGTGCAAAAAAAGCCATATATATTTTAAAAGTTTACCGTTTATTCTTAAATTTATTTTTTCCCGAAGGTGCGGTAAAGCACGTCGAGCGAGGCATTGAGCTTATCTAAGTCTATTTTCCCGTCTTTATCGTGAACGGGGCTTTCAAGTGTAATGCTGTGCTTATACTCGGGCATACGCGCAACAAGCCCCTCGAAATCGAGCGAGCCCTCGCCCGGGTGGAGTATAGGGCGCAGAAGCCCCCAGAACTCCATTTTGCCGCGCTCGAAGGAGCTTACGTGGATATGATGCACGCGCTGCCAATGGCCGCGGAACATTATAAGGTCGTGCTCTGCGTGAAATTCACCGAAGCGCGTATCGTAAATAAATCGCGCATCGGGGTAAGCATCGTGAACCCTGCACCAGTTATTATAAGGGCCGTTGAAGCGCGAGGGGATGTTTTCTATAAGCAGCTCCACGCCCGCCTCGTCGCATTCGCGGTAGAATTCGGGAAGAAAGCCAAGGCAACGGTGCACAAAAAGGTCGGAATTTTTGCCGCCCCAAAGGTGGAAAACCGCTTTTTTCGCGCCAAGGCGCTTCGCCGCCCAAACGTTCAGCGAAAATTTCGCTTTCGCTTCCGCAATGCTCTCTGCCGTATGCTCGGCGAGCCATATGCCGATGCATTTATCGAAGTGTATCACGGGGAAATTAAGCCCGTAGCCCGCAACCTCGTTTATTATTTCCTCAAAATTATCGTACCAGGCGGAATACACCATAAACTCCAGGCCGTCGCAGTGGATTTTCGGCGCAAGCTCGGGGAGCAAGCGGTAATTATAGCCGTTGGATTTGCCAAGGAAAGCGCCCGTGGAGGCATAGATAGGATTTTTCATTGCTCTCACCTCAGCCATAGTAGCGCACGCAGGCAATTACCTTGCCGAGAATGAAAAGCTCGCTTGTGATAATGGGCTTCATCGTCTTGTTTTCGGGCTGTAAGCGGAAGTGCCCGTTTTCGCGGTAGAAGGTTTTCACCGTCGCCTCCTCGTCGATTATAACCACGGCGATATCGCCGTTTTCAACGTACGAGGTACGGCAAACCACAACGTAGTCGCCATCCATAATACCCGCTTCTATCATGCTCTCGCCCTTTATGCGCAGGGCGAAAAGCTCGCCCATAATGCGCTTTTCTGCGGGCACGAAATCTATATATCCCTCTATATTCTGCTCTGCCAGAATAGGCAAGCCCGCCGCTACCTGGCCGAGTATCGGTATTCTGTTTTTATTTTTGGGGCTTTTTGCGCCGCCCTCGAGCGTGAGAGTGCGGCTTTTGCCGTCCTCCTTGCGTATATATCCCTTTTCCTCCAGCTTGCCGAGGTAGGAATGAACCGTAGATGTGCTTTTTATACCCAAGTTATCGCGTATATCGCGCACAGAGGGGGAGTAGCCGTTTTCCTCTATCGTCGCGCAGATATAATCGTAAACCTCTTTTTCTTTTTTTGTAAGTGTATGCATAATATTTCCTTTCGTAACAAGGCTTTGTGCTTCGCCGCCGCGGTAAAGCAATTTGTTCGCCATTATTATTGTAACATAAAACATCGGCAAAAGTCAAACCTTTGTTCGATTTTTTTGAAATATTTTTTGTTTTTTGGAAAGAGTAAGCCCCCTCCGCGGTCATCTTGAGCGCAGTCGAAACCCGAATGGCAAACGGCAAATCCGTTTGTATCTCGCGGCGGTATAATATGAAAAATAAAGCAGATACACTCTATTTTGAATGTATCTGCTTTTGTTTATTCCAAGCTGTTTTCAATTTTCTCTATCAAATCGGCAAGCGCGCCGCACTCGCAATGGCAAACCTCAATATCTGCCACGGCTTTTATGCTTTCGCAGGCGTTCGCGGGGCAAACCGCCACGTCTGCCGCAAGGAGCATTTTATAATCGTTGTTGTAATCGCCTATGCAGTAAAATTTCGCATCGGGGTTCAGCTTTCTCGCCCTTTTTCGCATAGCGTCTATTGCGGAGGCCTTGCTTACGCCTCGCGGCTGAACCTCCACAAGCATCGGCGCAGAATATGTAAGCTCGAAAACGTCACCGAAATGCGCCGCCATCGCTTCAAAAATCTTTTCCCTGTATTCGGGTGTTGTTTCCACAACTATTTTGAAAAGCTCGCTGCCGTCGATTTTTTCAATCGGCAAAACCTCGGAAACGTGAATGTTGCCGTTTTCCGTGAAACGGCTAAGCACGTATTCGTCATCGTCGGCAAAAAGGAAGCCGCGCGGTGTTGTAGCCCTCGCCCCTGCAACGTCGGCAAATTTATCGCGTATAAAGCGGAAAACCTCTGCCGCCTTTTCCGCAGGCTCAATATATATCGGGTCTATGGTTTCGTCCGTTTTCGGGTCATAGAGCATACTGCCGTTGCAGAAAATGCACGGCATATTGCAAAGCTCGCGCCATACAGGCAAAACACGCTCTGTATCAAAGCGGTTTCTGCCCGTAGAAAAAGCGAAATGGCCGCCGTTTTCCGTAAAATATTTCACGGCGGAAATATTTTTCGGGTTTACGTAAGCGCAATCCCAAAGGAATGTGCCGTCAATATCGGAAGCAATATATATGTTTTCGAATTTTTTCATGCAAGCCTCAATTCTTACGTCTTAACTTTTCGAGAACCTCTGTGAAATATTCGGGCAAGGGGCAGGTAAAGCGCATTTTCTCGCCCGTGCGCGGGTGGGTAAGCTCAAGCTCTGCCGCGTGCAGGCATTGCCCGGGGTTATCCTTCATATATTCGCGGTTTTGCGGCATTTTTGCGCTGCCGTATACCTCGTCGCCAAGCAGTGGGTGGCCGATATGCGAAAGGTGAACGCGTATCTGGTGCGTTCTTCCCGTTTCGAGTATGCATTTAATATATGTCGCGCCCGTGAAGCTTTCCATCACTTCGACGTGCGTAACTGCGTTTTTGGAGTTTTTTTCCGTAACCGCCATTTTTTTGCGGTCCACACTGCTTCTGCCTATCGGGTAATCAAGCGTCATATTTTCGTCCACTCTGCCTATGGCAATGGCGTGGTATATGCGCGAAACCTTATGCTCCTTTATTTCTGCAGAAAGGAAAAGGTGCGCGTCGTTATTCTTCGCCACCACGAGCAAGCCGCTTGTGTCCTTATCTATTCTGTGCACTATACCCGGGCGTATTACCCCGCCAATGTCGGAAAGTTCGCTGCCCCTGTGGAACATAAGCGCGTTCACAAGCGTGCCGGAATAGTTGCCCGCCGCAGGGTGAACCACCATGCCGCGCGGCTTGTTTACAACGATAATATCCTCGTCCTCGTAGACTATATCTACGGGGATATCCTCAGCCGCCGCCTCACATTCGCGCGGGGGCGGGTATTCAACGGAAATTTCGTCGCCTTTTCTTATTTTATAGTTTTTGTTTTTCTGCGCACCAAGCACAAGCACGTTGCCCTCTTCAATAAGCTTTTGGGCAAAGGCGCGGGTTATATCTTCCCTTTCGGCAATAAAAACGTCAAGGCGCTTGCCTATATCCTCGCCGTAAACCTCGATGTCAGTCATTTTTTTCCTCTTCTTCCGCGGGCTCTGCTTCCGTCTTCTTTTCCTCGGGCGGGAAAACCACCTTATCGAAAAACGCGAGATATACAAAAAGAAGCACGGCACCCACGCAAACGCAGATATCTGCCACGTTGAACACGGGGAAATCCATAAAAGCAAACTCTATAAAGTCGGTAACACCGCCGTTCGGTGCAAAAAGCCTGTCTATCATATTGCCTATAGCTCCGCCTATAACAAGCGAAAGCGAGAAACCGAAAATAAACGGCGCTTTGCGGTGCTTATAAAGGAAAATTGGCAAGCCGATTATAGCAACAGACGAAATAACGAGAAAGATCCATCGGCTATCGCTGAACATTCCCCATGCCGCGCCCGTATTTTTGATATGATGAAAATTTATAAGGTAAGGTATCGCCACAATTTTTTCGCCAACCTCGAGCCAAGCAATCGTAGCAAGCTTCGTAAGCTGGTCTATAAGAACGGAGGCGATTATAATACTAATCCAAAGAATCATATAATTAAACTCCGTTAATATTTAAGGGGCGTAAAGCGCCCCCGTAGTTTTTATTTTTTTGGAGATTCGATAAGCGTTTCCATAGCCTCGTCAAGATTCAGCATAAGCTGGGCTTCTATCTTAGGTATTTTACGCGCATCTTCCTCTTCATATTCACGCAGCATTTCCAAAACGGAAGCAAGCTGCTTTTTCTTTTTTCTGGTGGAACGCCTGTTGGAAGGAATAACTATGGCTTTTTCCACGGTTTCCTTCGGTATAAAGCTCTTGGGTTCGTCGTAAAGCTCGTCTGTCACGGCTTCGGTTTCCGCTTTTGCTTCTTCCTTCGGCTCGTCTACGGCTTTTGACGCAAGGCTTTCTGAACCTTCTGCAGATTCAGAAGCCGCTTCTGCCTTGGCTTCGCCCTCGCCTTTTGCCGTGGCTATGGGGGGCAAAGCGCCGCCGCTTTCCGCCTCCTCCTCCGCTTTTACCTGGGCAAGTATTTCATCGAGCGTTTTGGAAGCCTTCTCTTCTTTGTTTTCAGCCTCGGGCAGCTTTGCGGGCTCGTCTATGCCCTGCGAAGCAAGCGTGTTTATAAACGCGCTTATTTCCTCCTCCGTGGGCATTTCGTCGAAATCTGGCTCTTCTGCATAACCTTCAAAGCCGCTTACGCCATCTTCGTCGTCATAGCCGATGGCAATATCGTATTCTGCGGTTATTTCGTGCTTCAGATCGTTTATAACGCGCATAACGTATTCGCCCGAGCTATAGCTTTCGTCGAAATCCAGCACGGGTGTCAGCTGCTCTAAAAGCTCTATATGCGTTCTGTATCTTGAAAAAATATCTTTTTTAAAAATTTCCACGCGCGCATTCATTTCCGCCAGCGCGTCCTTTTGCGCGTCTACCTTCTTCTGGAAATCGCGTAAAATAGCATCGCAGTTTTTCTTTATGGAAACCAGAATGTCGTCTGCGCGCTCGTAAGCCTCTGCTATAACGCAATCGCTTTTTTCCTTCGCGCTTTCCAGCGCTTTTTTTGCGCGGCGCTCGTCGTTTTCTATGTTTTCAAGGCGCACGTTGGCAACGGCAAGGTTTTCCTCCAGCTCCGCGCACCTGCGGTACAGCGCGGAGTAGTTTTTCGTAATTTTGCTTACATATTCGTCTACTTCTGTTTTGTTATATCCCTTAAAAGCCGAGGAAAAAGATTTTCCCGCAAGGTCTTTTGGCGTTATTACCGACATATGCTGAACTTCCTTCCTTACGAATAATTTTAAAACAGATAATTAAAAAATTACGCCCTGCTCACAAAGACATCGCGATAGATTCTATTATTATGAGCAAAACGAAGGTTACGGTAAACGAAAGGTCAATTGGCAAATTTGGTCTTATATCAAAGAGGTCGAAAAGCTTGCGCACGGGTATAAGCAGCGGTTCCGTGCAGCCGTAAATAAAGCGCTCGACCGCGCCGCCTTGCCCCGGGAACCAGGAAAATATGGCGCGCCCCAGAAGCAAAATCTGCGATATGGAGCAGAATGCCAGAACGAGCGTTGTTGCAAAGGAAAGGAACGTTTGCATAAAAACCTCCGATATTGAAAAGGGTTATACGGTGCGGGCTGCAGAGCCGAAAAGGCACACTGAAGAAAGCCCCCGTGTTTTCAGGGGGCTAAGCCCGTGAAAAACCCAACGGGACGACTTTCGCCCCGTTGAATTTCAATAGATTTCTTTATTAATCAATAAAGTGTATCGCTGCCTGCGGGAGCCGCGCCGCCTTCACCGCCGGAAACACCGAACGTCGTTGTGAAGTTGCCCGTGTCTTCGCCCGTTGTAGCGCGCATCTGCTCGCCGGAAACGTCAACGTTGCAGGGAGTGATAACGAACGTGTTCGTAGCAACTCTCTTGAGCTGGCCGTCGATAGAGTAAGCAACACCGGAAAGGAAATCGAGAAGGCGTTTTGCCGTTTCTTTATTTGTGGACTCAAGGTTGAGCACAACTGTACGGTGATTGAGAAGGTGGTCTGCGATCTGTTTTACGTTGCCATAGCGTTCGGGTTTAACAACCTTGAGCTCGATAGCACCGCTGATACCCTCGCGGGAAACAGAGCCCGTCTGAGCATCTTCAACAACTTCGCCGTCTACTTCTCCTTCTTCGTCGATGGGGTAGAGACCTTCATCTATTTCTTCTTCTACGTTATCTCCGATCAATTTTTCTTTAAGTGAATCAAAAAGACCCATTTCATACCTCCGAATTTTTGTTTTCTTTAATTTAACCCAATATATTAAGGAATAAATTTCGAAATAAATTATAGCATCTCAATTATAACATAAAGTGTATGTATAATGCAATTATTTTTTTATAATTTTTATAAAAATTTATTTTTGCATGTCAGAATTTGTAAAATATGCACGAGGACCGAAGATTCCGGTGCCAATTCGCACAAAATTTGAACCGTATTTAAGCGCTTCGCGGTAGTTTCCGCTCATTCCCATGGAAAGAAGCGGCTCTTCACCGTCATTCATGTATTTTTTCAATACATTATCGCGCAGGGAAACCATTTCACTGAAGTAGCGGGCGTAATCTTCCTCGCGCTCGCAAACGGGCGCTATAGTCATAAGCCCTTTGGGCAAAACGTTTTCAAAGCGAGCCGTTTCTGCCAGAAAGCCTTCCAGCTCTTCGGGCATAACGCCGCCCTTCTGCGCTTCCCTGCCTATATTGACCTCTATAAGCACGGGCATTTTCACACCGCATTTTTCCGCGCGCTTGTTTATTTCCTCTGCAAGGCTTACGCTGTCGAGCGACTCTATCATATCGACCTTGTCGATAATGTATTTCACCTTGTTTTTTTGCAGAGTTCCTATCATATGAAGCTTCGCACCGGGCAACGAGCGCACGCACTCGTAGTGGGCAAGCAGCTCTTGCACGCGGTTTTCGCCAAAGTAGCGCACACCGCATTCGTAAGCCTTGCGAACCTCGGCGTCGCTTCTGGTCTTTATAGCCGCCATAAGGTGAGCGCCCGTGTATGCGCTCATCTCGCTTTGGATTTCGGCTATATTTTTCTCTATAAGGTCGAAGTTTTCGTTCATACCTTTCGCCTCTTTCCGTTAATAATCTATAACTTTACCGTCGTAAAGATTTTTATCGCCCGTTATAATTCTGTCGTAAAGGTCGACATTGCTGCCCGTTTTTTCATCGGAAACAACGCAATATCCGCCTTTTTCAAAAAGTATTTCTATGTTTCTCGGGCGGCATATTCCCTCTTTTATTATATAAACTATAGTCTGCCCATCGGGAAGCACGCGCACGCTCGATGCAGGCACGCGCAAGCCGCTTATTTCGGCAACGGTCACCTTTGCCCTTTGTATGCGCGAAAAATCAAATTCATCGGGCATATACATGCAGGAAAACACGAGCAATACCTCGCCGCGCGTGTAATCTACGATTTTTTCTTCCGTAAGCAGCGGCAGGCTTTGCTTGCAGGAGTTATCTGTGAAAACGCAGTTGTAGGTTTCGTCGGAAACGATTTCCTCCGCCGCCTCTATGCTCATTTTGCAGATATAGTACCATTTTCCTACGGCGGCAACCTTACCCACGGCGGCATCGCTTCTTTTCGGCGACATAGCCTCTATCCCGTCGAAAATCTCGAAGCTTATGCTTTTTGCGGCTTCTGCCGTGCAAAAGCCCTCGTAACCGTCGGTATAGGAGTAAAAGTAGCCCGCTTCAGGCGTTACAACACCGCCGCCCATTGAAGAGGCAGACACCTGCAACGCAGAAAACTCTGCTTTTAGCGCCGCAAGCTCCTCGGAAAATTCCTTCTGGTTTCTTTCGGCAAGCTCGCGCTTGTGCAAAAGCACGAGCAGTTCCTTTTCCGCTTCGGCAAGGAAAGAAAGGTCGCCCGAAGTGCTCTTTACGGCAATTTCCGTGCGTAGCCCGGCTATTTCCCTGTCTACCTCGGCAAGGTCTATGTGTAAAAGCGAATTGCTCGCTTCGAGAATTTCAATTCTGCTTCGGATTTCCTCGTATTTCACGCGCAAATCCTCGCTCGCTATATAAGCGGCAACCTTTGCGCCGCTTGCCACCTTTGCGCCATCGCTGTAATTATAGGAGCAAGCCACGGCAGAGCCTGCAAGCACCGCTTCGTCGCGGAAAATATAGCCAGAAACGTCTACGGTGTTTTCAAGCGTTTCCGCCGTAACCGTAAAAAGCTCTGTATTTTCCTTAAAAGCATTTCCTATATGATGTATGACATAAATAAATGCGAACATACAAAGGAGCGCCGCCGCTATAAACTTTTTGCTTATCTGTTTTTTTGGAATATCCATTTTTGCTCCTTTCAGAAGCTTTTTTCCGCTTCCGCCACAACGGCGAGCGCCGCGGCGAAAAGCTCCTCTTTAGTGCCGTAATCGTCGGGGTAAAGCCAGCGTATATCTTTATTGCGTAAAAACCACGTAAGCTGGCGCTTTGCGTAGTGGCGCGTGGCAAGCTTTATTTTCTCTGCCGCGCTCTCTTGGCTTTCCTCGCCGCGCACGCAAGCAAGCATTTCCTTATAGCCTATTGCGTCATACGCCGTAGAGCCCTCGTAGAGAAGCCCTGCTTCCCAAAGCGATTTTACCTCGCCGTAAAGCCCCTCTTCAAGCATAATATCCACGCGCTTGTCTATGCGCGCGTAAAGCTTTTCGCGGTCGCGGTAATTGAGCCCAAGCATTATTGCGGGCAAAGCCTTCGCATTTTTCACCGCGCGCTTATCCCATTCAGTTTTGGTCATGCCGCTTACTTTTATTATTTCAAGCGCGCGTATAACGCGCTTTACATTGTTCATATGTATTTTTTCCGCCGCTTCGGGGTCTTTTTCCGCCAAAATCGCGTGGAGCGCGGCGTTGCCCTCTTTTGCGGCAAACGCGGCAAGCTCTGCACGCAAGCCTTCGTCGGCTTCAAGCTCGCCAAACTCCGTGCCGTACACGAGCGAATCCTGGTAAAGCCCCGTGCCGCCGCAAAGCACGGCGCACTTTCCGCGCGCTTCTATATCGGCAAGCGCCGCTTTTGCGCCCGCAACGAAGCTCGCCACGGAAAAGTTTTCGCGCGGGTCTGCCACGTTTATCATATGGTGCGGCACACGGGCAAGCTCTGCCGCCGTCGGCTTAGCCGTGCCAATATCCATGCCGCGATAAATCTGCATAGAGTCGAATGACACTATTTCGCCGCCGAAATGCTCCGCCAGCATTATTGCAAGGTCGCTCTTACCGCTTGCGGTAGGCCCTGCTACAGATATAATTTTCATAAAATTTCACCTTGGTTTTTGTTTTTTAAAATTTTATGGGTAAATTCTCTTACTCTATAAACATTGCATCGCCGAAGGAGAAGAATTTATATCTCTCCTTTATAGCCTCCTCATAAGCCCCCATCACGAAATCCTTGCCTGCCAGCGCGGAAACAAGCATTATAAGCGTGCTTTCGGGCAAGTGGAAGTTCGTTATAAGCGCGTCTACCACCTTGAATTTGTAGCCGGGATAGATAAAAATGCCCGTGTCGGCGCTCTGCGCTATAACAGTGCCGTCGTCAAGAGAGGAGCTTTCGAGCGTACGGCAAGACGTTGTGCCAACTGCTATAACTCTGCCGCCACGTGCCTTTGCCGCGTTTATTTTCTCTGCGGCTTCTTCGGAAACCTCGAAAAATTCGCTGTGCATAACATGCTTATCTATTTCGTCTACCTTCACGGGGCGGAAAGTGCCAAGCCCAACGTGGAGCATAACGGGCACGATTTCCACGCCCATCGCACGTATTTTATCGAGCAATTCCTCTGTAAAATGCAAGCCCGCCGTGGGTGCTGCGGCAGATCCCTCCTCGCGCGCATAGACCGTCTGGTAATCGCTGTTGTTTTTAAGTTCTGCGGTTATATACGGAGGCAGGGGCATCTTACCGATAGCATCGAGAATGGAATAGAGCGTTTCTCCGTTTTCTCGGCTGTAATCGAATTTCACAATACGGCAGCCGTCCTCCGTGGCCGAGAGTACCCTTGCGCGGAGCTTGCCCTCGCCAAAGAGCACCTCTGCGCCCTCTTTAAGCCTTCTGCCCGGGCGCGCAAGCACCTCCCACGTGTCCAGCTCCTTTTGGCGAAGAAGCACAAACTCTACGTCTGCCGCGCCTTCGCTCACCTTTTTGCCGTATATACGGGCAGGGATAACCTTGGAATCATTTATAACGAGCACATCGCCCGCTTTGAGGTATTCCGTTATATCTCGGAAAATTTTATGTTCTATAGTCTGCGATTCTCGGTGAAGCACCATAAGTCTTGCTTCGTCGCGCTTTTCGTAAGCGTGCTGAGAAATAAGCTCCTGGGGCAAATCAAAGCCGAAATCGCTTGTTTTAAGGTCTGTTTTTGTAAGTTCGTTTCTTATCATGTTAAAAGCACCGTTTTTTCAAAAAATAATCATTCATTATATTTTAACACAAAAACACGCGCGGTGCAATATGCAAAATGTAAATATTCAGGGAAATCAATTTTTCGAAAACAATTCTGATTTTTATATGTGGCGGCAGGGGAACGGCTTACTGCTACCAAAAAAACTGAATAAACCGTCTTTCACCGCCGCAAGCTCCGAAAGTGCAAATATCAGGTGGTCTAACATACTTGACAGCAAATATCTCATATGTTATAATTAGGATAAACCTTAAATCACACCGTTGAGGGCACAAATATGAAAAAAAGGAAATTTACCCTATCCACAACTCAAGTCATTTTACTAAGCTTTTTGGTAACGATACTGTCAGGAAGCATTCTTCTGGCACTGCCAATAAGCTCGGCAAGCGGCGCACCCGTGCCATATATTGATGCACTTTTCACGGCGACAACATCTACGTGTGTTACAGGGTTGGTAACTGTTACAACCTTCTCGTCATGGAGCGTGTTCGGCCAAGCGGTAATACTGCTTCTTATTCAGGTGGGCGGGCTCGGCATTATAACAATAATGTCTGGCTTTATGATTATGTTCAATAAAAAAATGGGTATCGGCGATAAGCTGCTCATTCAGGACGCATTCAATCTCAACACGATGTCGGGGCTGGCAAAATTCATAAAAAACATACTTTTCGGCACGCTCATTATAGAGAGCGCAGGCGCACTTCTCTATATGCCCGTCTTCGTGCGCGATTTCGGCGCACGCGGCATATGGGTATCCGTTTTCAACGCCGTTTCCGCATTCTGCAACGCAGGCATGGATATCATCGGCGAAAGTAGCCTTGTGAATTACGCGTCAGACCCGCTTATAAACGCCGTTACATCTACGCTTATCATTCTAGGCGGTATAGGCTATGTAGTTTGGTGGGACGTACTCCGCGTAATAAAAAACCGCACCTCAAGAAACAAGCGCATATTCAAATATCTTACACTTCATTCAAAAATAGCGATAATCGCCACACTCGCGCTTATTTTCGGTGGCGGAATACTTATTTTTATTTTTGAATATAATAATCCCCTCACAATAGGAGAGCTTCCGCTTTCAGATAAAATTCAGGTTTCACTTTTTCAGTCCGTAACAACACGCACGGCAGGTTTTGCTTCAGTGCCTCAAGAAAACCTTACGAGCGCTTCCTCAATAGTTTCCATCATACTTATGTTTATCGGCGGTTCGCCCGTCGGAACTGCAGGCGGCGTAAAAACCGTAACCTTGGTGGTTCTTCTCTGCTCCGCCTTTTCCACGATACGAAATAAAAGAACCGCCACGGTATTCTGCCGCACGATTTCTATCGGCTCAATACGCAAGGCAGTTGCGGTCGTAGCAATGTTCTTCGTAATATTGCTCTCGTCTACCGTACTGCTTGCTTATGTTACAGACGCCCCCGCCATAGATATTATCTACGAAACCGTCAGCGCCTCGGCAACCGTAGGGCTTTCGCGCAATCTTACGCCAAGCCTCGGTATTTTCGGAAAAATAATAATCATAGTAACAATGTATTTCGGCAGAGTAGGCCCCATTTCGCTTGCAGTTGCACTTGGAAGCGGAAACGAAACTCAGAACGTAGTGTCCAACCCCACCGAGGACATCATTATAGGATAAAGGAGATAAATTATGCATAAAAAGAAAACATACGCCGTTTTCGGCCTGGGCAAATACGGCGTGGCAGTTGCAAAAGAGCTTGTAAACCACGGCATGGAGGTCATTGCCGTAGATAAAAGGCAAAATATTGTAAACGATGCGGCGGCATTCCTGCCCGTGTGCAAATGTGCCGACGTAACAGACTCGGAAGTCATAGATCGACTTGGTATTTCGGAAATAGACACTGTCGTAATTTGCATGGCAACAAACCTTGAATCAAGCGTTATGGCAATAACGCTTTGCAAAGAGGCAGGGGTTAAAACAGTCATAGCAAAATGTGCAAACGAAATGCACAGAAAAATATTTTTGCGCGTGGGCGCAGACGAGGTCGTTTTCCCCGAAAACGAATCGGGCATACGTCTTGCCAAAAATCTGGTAAGCTCCGGTTTTATGGATATTCTCTCGCTTTCCAAGGACGTTTCCATTGTTGAAATAGACGTGAAAGACGATTGGGCGGGCAAAAACCTTATAGAGCTTAATTTCCGTAAAAAATACGGCTTTAATATTATCGCCATACGCCACGGAGAGCGCGTAGAGGTATCACTTGATCCCTCTGCACCGCTTACAAAGGAAATGACACTCGTGGTCATAGCCAACCCCGCAAAGCTTAAAAAAATAAAATAATGTGCTGAAATCAACCTTTTCTAAAAGTTTTTCCCAAAATCCCGTCCCTTGACACCCGTTCCCACGCAGTGCTATAATATTTTCATAAGGATGGTGAGGAAATGGGCAAACCGAACAAAGAAAAAAAGAAGCGCGAGCAAAAAAGGCTCGCGGAAAAGAAAGACCCTGTCGTTCAGGCAAAACGGAAAGCAGAAAAGCAAGAACATTTCAAGGAAAATATCAAGAGCACACTGCGCTTCACCGCAAAAGCGGTACTGCCCACGGTTTTTGCCATACTTATCTTCAGCTTGATTTTAAAAAAACTGCCCGTTTTGCCGCAAAACAAAGCTTTTTGCGGCATCGGTTTCATCGGTGCGGCGCTTCTAGGCGTGGGCATAAGTCTTTTTCTCTACGGCAAAAGGGCTTATAAAATTCTCGCGCCCGTCGGCATAGCTTTAGCCGCGCTTTCCTGCTTGCTTATGAGCAAGCCCGGGCTTACGAGCGAAAACGCCCCCGCTTTCTACTATTATAACATATGCACCACCCTCTTATTTGTAATTTTCTACGTCATGTTCCGCGATGGTGTGCATAGCTGGCTTCGCGGCAGAAACATCAGCGAAACAATGATCAAAAAAAGCAAGCATGGCGCAAAAAACTTCTGGTGGTACGAAGAGCTGCACAGAAGCTTCGGGCTTTCCTCTCTCTACACGCTGAATAAGGTATATACGTTATTTTTCTCCCTGTATTTCACGGCTTCCGTGCTTTTGGGCTGGGCAGAGCCGCTTTTCCGCATCTTCGCGGTATCGTTCACGCTTCTCTCTTTGCTGACGGTTTATATGGCAGAATTTGCAAGAATGCAAGAAACGTTTGAGAAATACGGCTGTAAATTCGTGCTTTTCAGAAAAAATTCTCTGCGCGGCAACTTCGATTCATCTTTATTCGATATGATGATATCGCTTTTTCCCGTGCTATTGGCCGTATGCTTGTGGATAATAATAAACAATATGTAATATACCACGAGGTACACTTATGTCAAATCAGTTTGAAAACGTCATAAAGGAATTTGATAAATACTCCTACTACACCGAGGGCAAGATAGCGCGCGGTATAGAGGAGCACCGCAAGGGGCAGTTTGCGCTTGTTTTCAAGGACGGCGCGGGTAACCTTTTGCGCGACGTGCGCGTGCGCGTGAAGCAACTTTCGCACGAATTTAACTTCGGGTGCAACCTTTTCTGCCTTGACCACTACCCCACGCCCGAAAAAAACGCGCTCTGGGAGGAAAAATTCAAAAAGATATTCAACTACGCCGTAGTTCCGCTTTATTGGGACGCGCTCGAGCCGCAAGAGGGCAAGCCGCGCTTTGCGGAGGATAGCGAAAAGGTATTCCGCCGTCCGGCGGTGGACAGAAGCGTGCGCTTCTGCCGCGAGAACGGCATAAGAATGAAGGGGCACTGCCTCGTTTACAACTCCTTCAACCCCGCGTGGATGTCCGAGAACAACCGCGAGATGAAAATTCAGATAGACCGCCGCCTGCGTGCGCTTGCAGAGCGCTACGGCGAGGACTTCTTCGACGTGGACGTTATAAACGAGATGTACCGCATATATAAAAACTGCTACAAGGGCATGGGCTGCCGCAACCTGCAGATAACCGACGAGCAGGAGCACGAAAAGTGGGCTTTCGACCTAGCAAAAAAATATTTCCCTCATTCCCGCCTTTTCTGGAACGAGGGTATGCACGAGGTTTTGGGCGAAGCAAACTACAGCGGCTTCCGCAGCTACTATTACCTTGCAATAAAAGAAGCTCTTTCGCGCGGTGTGCCAGTAGAGGGAATTGGTATACAGTACCACGCAAACGTGGAAAAGGAATACAAATGGGAAGGTAACCCCTGGCACCCCTTGCGCCACGTAACAAATCCGCTACGACTTCTGGACGCGCTCGAGTGCTACGGCTCGCTTGGCTTGCCGATTCACATTTCGGAAATCTCGCTCCCCTCCTACGGCTACGACGAGCGCGACGAGGAGCTTCAGGCAGAGGTAACAAAAAGACTTATGCGCCTCTGGTTCTCCGAGGGAAGCGTGAGCGCCATCGTATGGTGGAACCTTGCGGACAAGACCGCCATAGGCGACGAAAACCTCTACCATTCGGGCCTCTTGCGCGAGGACCTTTCCGAAAAGCCTGCGTACAAGGCGCTCGACGAGCTTATCAACCGCGAATGGAACACAAGCCTTAGCGCCGAGGTAAGCGGCAGGCTCAACTTCCGCGGCTTCTATGGCGAATATGAAATTGAAGCGGAGCGCGGCGGCAAAAAGACCGTGCAGAAAATCCGCCTCTGCCGCGATAACACGGGATTCGACAACCGCAGATGCGATTTCAGGGCGAAGGAAATAGTTATAGGATAGCAAAAATGCTCCACATTTCGTGGAGCATTTCCGTTATTTCTTCTTATTAAGGTTATAAAGCTCTACCGCGCCGAATATAATGAAAAGCAAGGATACCGCAAATGCGGGTATGTGCGAAACAAAGTTCGCTTGCTGCACTGCCCACACCACAGCTATAACAAGCGCAAAAATACCTATAAATATTTCGCCCATTGCCCAGGTTGCAGTATTTTTTCTTTGCCTGGATTTTTCCGCCTCATAAAGCTTGCCGCTGCCTATCATTTTGCCGTCTACCACAAGGTCGGGCGTGTCGGCAAAGGAAACGAAGCGGCACGGCACGCCGCCGAGCGTAAGCTCTACGTCTGCGTTGCCGGACATATTTTTATATACGCTCGTAACAAAAGCATCACCGATATATATGTGGTACTTATTGCCGTCTGCCTGGCAGGTTATTTCTTTTTCGCCGTTCTCGGTTGGAAGCTTCCAGATATATTCTTTACCCATTATTCTTCCTCTGCTTCCGCTTTTTCGGCAAGGCGCACGAGAAACTCCTCGAGGTCTGCGCGCATTTCGTCTGCGTTTTCGCTCATGCTTACGCTTTCACGCCAGAAAGCCTTATAGATGTGAACGAAGTACATCGACGTGAACGCAACGTCGCGCTCTGCTTCCCTCCTGGCAGCTTCGAGAATGCGTTCGTTTTCGGCAAGCTCTGCCTCTTCTTCGGAAAGGCCCTCTGTAGAAATCGCCTCTTCGGGCTCTTCCTCGCCTTCCTCTTTTTTGCGTTTTACCGTGATTTTCACTCCGCTGGAGTAACCGAAGGAATAATCGCAGGCTTCTGCGATAGGCATAGCCTTGAGCGTTTCGCGCGCTTCGTTTTCAAGGTTTTCGTTATCGCGCGAAAATTCCGCTTCAAGCTCGCAGCCGAAAGCGGCAAATTTTTCCGAAAACTCCGCTTTCATCGCTTCCACGGCGGCGGCAAGGCCCGCTTCTGCGGCGTGAATTTCGGCATCTGTGATTTTTTTACGGGAAATTTCCATAGTTTTTACTTCCTTTTTATATTTTTATTGCAATTTTTTAAATATTTTTATTAAGATTTAAAATTATATGTTGAAAAAATTTTTCATTTGGTGTAAAATAGATATATGTTTAAATTATGGGCGAAAGGAATACACAAAATGGCTGAAAATGGAATCAATAAGCAAACCGAAGAAACAGGAAACGATGAACTCAAAACTGTTATGAAAACAGTTTACGATGCTCTTTCCGAAAAAGGTTATAATCCTATAAACCAGCTCGTCGGCTACATACTTTCAGAGGACCCTACATATATCACTAGTCACAAGGGCGCCCGTAAGCTGATCCGCAAAGTTGACAGAGACGAGCTTCTTGCAAGCTTGCTTCGCAATTATCTGGTTGATTAAATCATATTTTATCATAATTTCTCAACTGTTTCAAGTAGGTAACAGTAAAAAGTGCACCGCACGGTGCACTTTTTGCGTATAAACAAAGCAACCCGCGGTTTTCACCTTCGGGTTGCTTTGTTTGTTTGTCTGTATGTTTTGGAGTTTGGAGTTTCTTCAGGCTCGCTTTTCATCGCGGGCATAATTTTGGCAGTAAGCCGCCGCTTGGCATAATAAGCAGGCACGCCAACCTCGGGTGCTCGCCAAGGTTAGCCTTTGCTAACTGTTTATAGTATACTATATTACTTCGCTTTTGTCAATAGCTTTTTTGAATTTTTTCATATTTTTTCTTCCCCTTCCCTTTGCAAAGTAAAACCGCGGGCTCAGGATTCCCGCGGTTTTTCTTGCATTATTCAAGGATGGAGTTTCTTTTTGGTTGAATTTTAATTTATTCACGTTTGGCCGTTTCATAAGTTAGCCTTTGCTAACTGTCTATAGTATACTATATAAAACGCTGTTTGTCAATAGATTTTTCAAAAATTCTCCTACTTTTTTTCTAGTCAATCGAGAAGAGCGAGAACTTCTTCCTTCGGAACGAAGCCCGTAAGCCAATTTGTTATAACGCCGCCATCGAAGCGCAAAAGCGTGGGCACGCTTTCAATGCCGTATTCCTCAGCGAGGTCGGGGTTTTCGTCTATATCGATTTTGCAAATTTTAGCGCTTTCGCCAACTTCCTCTGCAACCTCGGCAAGTACGGGGGCAAGCATACGGCAAGGGCCGCACCACGTTGCGTAAAAATCCACCACTACGGGCACTTTGCTTTCAAGAACTTCTTTTTTAAAATTAGCCTGTGTAACTTTAACTTCCATAATTTTTCTCCTTTATATTAATGTATATATTTTATTTTCTTTCCCATTTTTCACAAAGCGCATCTATCTGGCTTGTGAATTTGGCAAGGTCTTTGTTTGCGCCGCCGCGGTTCTGCTCTATAACGGAAATAAGCCTTCTTCCCGCGAGCATAAGGCGCTCGAAAACTGCGTTCGCACGCTTGCGCGCCGCAGAAACCCTGGGCGGTATGCGCACAACAGGTGCTTTTTCAATGCATTCGCCCGTTTCAAGGTCGTAAACATCACCGCTGTATGGCGCTGCGGAAAAGTAACCCAGCTCCTCGTAAACTCTGTTTGCAAAATGGTCGCAAACGTCGTCGCCGCCATGGTTCACGAAAACCTTCTTCGGCGGTTTGGGCATATTGGCAAGCCAGGTAAGCAGCATATCTCTGTCGGCGTGGCCGCTTGTGCCCTCTATCATTTTAATTTCTGCGTTTACGGTTATTTCCTCACCGAAAAGGCGCACGCTTGCCGCGCCGTTGAGCAGCTTTCTGCCCACAGTACCCTCCGTTTGGTAGCCCACGAAAAGTATCGTGCTTTCCTCGCGCCAAAGGTTGTGCTTAAGGTGGTGGCGTATTCTGCCCGCTTCGCACATACCGGAAGCGGAAATTATAACCTTAGGCTCCATATCCTCGTTTATCGCGCGGGAATCTGCGCTGGAAACGGAAAGCTTAAGCCCCGGGAAATGAATTGGGTCTATTCCCTTTTCCAGCAGCTCGAGCGTTTCTTTATCGTAATAATCGTTCATACCGCCCGCGTAGATGTTCGTTGCCTCTATGGCAAGCGGGCTATCTACGTAAACAGAAAAGCCGTCGTGGTATTTTATAAGCTTCTTTTCCTTTATAATTCTTATAAGGTAAAGCAGCTCCTGCGTTCTGCCAACGGCAAAAGAGGGTATAACAACGTTGCCGCCGCGGTCGAAGGTCGCCTGCATTATCTTCGTAAGCTGGCCGATATAATCGGGGCGCTCGCCGTGGAGCCTGTCGCCATAGGTAGATTCAATAACAACGTAATCTGCATAGGGCGGGTCCTCCGGGTCGCGTATAAGCGGGCGCATTTTGTTGCCCAGGTCGCCCGAAAAAAGCACAGAGGTGCTTTTTCCGTTTTCCGTCGCCGTTATAAGCACGCTTGAAGAGCCGAGCAAATGGCCCGCATCGGAAAACCTGAGTGTAACGCCTTCGAAAAGCGCTATTTCCTCGCCATAGCCGTATGATGTGAAAAGCTCCAGCGCGCGCTCCGCGTCCTGCATAGTGTACATAGGCTCGTAAGGCTCATCGCCCGAGCGCTTCGCCTTGCGGTTGCGCCACTGCGCCTCGAATTCCTGAATATGCGCGGAATCGCGAAGCATAATTTCGCAAAGACGGTGCGTTGCCACGGTGGAATAGATAGGCCCTTCGTAGCCGAGCGCAACCATGGCGGGCAGCTTGCCCGTGTGGTCTATATGCGCGTGCGTTACGCAGATAGCGTCTATATCGCCGGGGGCAATGGGCAACTCGCAGTTTTCATATATATCCTCGCCCTGCTCCATACCGCAATCTACAAGAATGTGCTTGCCACAGGCCTCTATAAGCGTACAGGAGCCCGTAACCTCGTGTGCCGCGCCCAAAAATGTCAATTTCACTCAAAACACCTCCCATATTATTCTGTTTACATATATATTTTATCATATTTTTCTTACAATGTCTATAGACAAATTGTAAACCGTTTGAATACAAAAATATTTTTTAAAAATTTATCATTTTCCCCATTACATATTGCATATTTTATGGTAGAATATATTATATTATTCGTTTGTTGATTTTACCACCACATTTTCACGGAGAAAAAATGGAACCCCAAAGAATTTACGCAAAAATAGATACGGGCGCTATAGCCCATAATATAAAGCTTATAAAAAATAAAATAGGCAAAAGCCGCCTTATGCTGATAGTTAAGGCAGACGGTTACGGCCACGGCGCCGCCGAGCTTGCAAAAAGGTTTGAATCAGAGGCAGACTATTTCGCCGTTGCCGAAACGGGCGAGGCGCTGGAGCTTCGCGCCGTCGGCGTGAAAAAGCCCATACTCATATTGGGCTACACATATCCCTCGCTCTACGGAACTGCGCTTGAAAACGATATATCCCTTACTGTATTCTCGTTTGAAAGCGCGCAAGCACTTTCAAAAAAAGCAAGTGAACTAGGCAAAACCGCGCGCGTTCACTTCGCCGTAGACACGGGCATGGGGCGCATAGGCTGGCAAGTCTGTGAGCGCGAGGCAAGCGAGGCGGCAGCAGCGGCTAAGCTGCCCGGCATAGAGCTTGAGGGTATTTTCAGCCACTTTGCCACGGCAGACGAAAGCGATACCGCCTTTGCCGAGGCGCAGCGCGCGGAATTCGAGCGTTTTTCCCATATGCTTTGTGGGCACGGTGTAGAAATTCCGCTAAAGCATATGAACAACAGCGCGGGCATTATGCGCTTTAACGAGCAATACGGCATGGTGCGCGCGGGGCTTATAGCCTACGGGCTCTACCCATCCGAAAACCTCGCGCACGAGTTTGCCGAAAGCTTTCCGCTTCGCCCCGCTATGGAGCTTATAACCCACATAGCGCATATAAAGGAGCTGCCTGCAGGCAAAACCGTAAGCTACGGCGCTACATATAAAACAGAGCGCAAAACACTCGTCGCCACGCTCCCCGTTGGCTATGCCGACGGCTACCCCCGCGCGCTTTCCTCGCGCGGCGAGGTCATATTACACGGTGTGCGCTGCCCCATTATCGGCAGGGTTTGTATGGACCAGATGATGGTTGATATCACAGCCGTGCCGAGCGCAAAAATCGAAGACGAGGTCACGCTCGTGGGCAGAAACGGCGGCGAATTTATTTCCGCCGAGGAAATTGCCTCGCTTGCGTGCACTATAAATTACGAATTCATTTGCGGCATTGCAAAGCGCGTGCCCAGGGTGTATATTTAAAAAATCAAAACGGAGAAATCCGTTTTGATTTTTTATTATTCATTTTTGCATCACGTTCAAGTTCCCCTTGACTTACATACTGCTTTATGCTAGAATAATAACGAATAAATACAAAAGGAGTTGATTATTATGTCTTATACTACTATCCACACGTTCACAAACACCACAACCATATTAAATTTTAATTACAGGAGATATAATGATCACACTTCAGGGAAAAAGAAACTCCGCTATAGTTTTTGCGGAGAAAATTGACAAAGAAACCAAAAAAAGAATTTCCGAGCTTCTTTCCGACGAAGCTTTTTCGGATAGCAAAATCAGAATTATGCCCGATGCTCACGCGAGCAAAAGCGCCGTTGTGGGCACGTCTATGACGCTCCGCGGCAGGGTGCGCCCCTCGCTTCTCGGCCCCGATATCGGCTGCGGCATGGAAGCCGTGTTTATAAAGGAGCGCGAAGTCGACCTCGAAAAGCTCGACCGCGTTATTCACGAAAATATACCCTGTGGCAAAGCCGTGCGCGAAAACGCCGCGGCACGCTTCGATTTCAGCGGGCTTTTCTGCAAAAACGCGATAGATGCAGACCGTGCCGAAAATAGCCTTGGTACGCTCGGCGGCGGCAACCACTTCATAGAGCTTGAAAAGGGCGAAAGCGGCGAGCTTATGCTGCTGATACACTCGGGCTCGCGCTCGCTCGGCAGCGGCGTTGCGGAATATTACGAGCACGAGGCCTTCCGCGAAATGTGCAAGAAGGAGCGCAAAAAGGCAAGATGCAGCTATTATGAGGAGCGCGGCGAGGGCGGTTTTGAAAAAACGAGCCGCAAGGGAAAAAGCAGCGTAAAAATAGTGCGCGAAAACGCCGTGCTTTCGGGCAGGCTTTTCAGCGAATATCTGCACGACGTTGCAATAGCCCAGGCTTTTGCGGAAGCAAACCGCAGGCTTATAGCGGAAATTATCTGCCGCGAAATGGGCTTTACGGCGGAAAGCCGCTTTTCGTGCGTGCATAACTATATAGAAACGGAGCGCATGATTCTGCGCAAGGGCGCGATTTCCGCGCGCATAGGCGAGCGCGTGGTAGTGCCGCTTAATATGCGCGACGGCGCCGTTATAGGCACGGGGCTCGGCAACCCGGAATGGAACTTTTCCGCGCCGCACGGCGCAGGCAGAGCGTGCGCGCGCAGTGATGCAAAAAAAGCCTTCACCATAGAGGAATACCGCGCGCAAATGGCGGGAATATACACCACCACGGCAAACGAGGGCTCGCTCGATGAATGCCCCATGGCGTACAAATCGCCCGAAAAGATACTGCCCTTTCTCGCCGAAACGGTGGAGATAGAGCAAATAATGAAGCCTATTTATAATTTCAAGGCTTGCGAATAATACCGAAAGAGGTCTGCTTCGGCAGACCTCTTTTTTCTTAATATTCAAATTCCGCGCAAACGGGGTAATGGTCGGAAAGGTATATGCCTGCGTGGCATTCTTCCCATGCTTCCGTTTTTATATGCTTACTTGCAAGCTCAGATGTAGCAAAAATATAGTCTATCTTCGAGGGCGACGTGGGCAGCTTGCGCCCAAAATCGTGGTTGGTGCGCTCGATGCCCGCGGTAACGTCGAAAAGCTCGGGGCTTTCGCTCTCCCTGCAAAGCGCCACAGGCTTGCTTTGCGGTTCGGAATTGAAATCGCCCAGAATTACCGCAGGCAGAGGCAGGCGAGCATTGTACTCCGCCATCTTCTCCAGCATAAATTTCATTCCGCAAACGCGTGCCTCCTCGGAAATATGGTCGAGATGTATATTGAAAAGGCGCAGCATTTCCCCGCTTTCAAGCCGCCTTATCTGCACGACGTTGCAAACTCTGGGGCAATCGCCCTGCGCGGGAAAGCGCGAGCCGGGCAGGTATGGCGTGGGGCTTATCCAAAAGCTTTCCGCAGAAACAACGCGGAAGGTTTCTTTTCTTACGGCTACAAAAAGCCCCTCGCCCCAATAGTTTATGCTTCTGTACATTCCATGGAAGCTGTATTCCGGGAACATCTTTTCCATAAGCTCCATATTTTTGGGCGTACACTCCTGAAAAGCCACGGCATCGGGCTTTTCTTCGTTTATTTTGTCGTATATAAGCCCTGCACGGTGCATAAAGGAGTTTATGCCGTCTGCATCCCATGGGCAACGCACGTTAAAGGTCACTATCTTTATTTTTTGCATATTTACCTCCAAGGAGTGTTTTTTTCAGTGTACCACAAAACGGTGTGTTTTTCAAGTGGCACGCTGATAGAATTTTAACAAAATCTCCCTTCGCTCTTTAAACCGCGGCTTGAATTATTAATTTTTTCTTAAAATTTTACGGTAAACCCCTATTTTCAAAATCGCCGCGTTTCAATTTTCCTTATAATGTCATACTGTATATATGTACATATTGACAAATGTTTTGCTCCTATGATATAATGTATTTATAAAGTACACCCCCCCACTATTTGCCATTTTATTACCACTTTAAAGGAGCACTTATGAAAAACTATACCCTGCGCAATTTCCTGGAAATGCTGAAATATACACTCTTCTACCACGTCGCCACGGGTATGCTGTATATAGCCACGATTGCCTCTATGGAGGAAAACTACGTAGTAAACGAAAGGTTCGATAAACTTCACGCGGTTCTTTTCGCCGTAGCGCTCGTTTCATTCGCCGTTTCCGCCGTAGTAATGCTGAAAACACACCACGGCAACAGCGAAAAGAAAATGAACTACCTAAACGCAACATACGAGGGCGGAAACGAAAAAAGCGTCGCGCTTGAAAGCGCGCTGAAGGAAGCCGCTTCCGCCGCTTTGGCAAACCTCATTTTCCAGCTCCCCATTCTCGTTTTCTTCATGAGGTACGGCTATGGCTACCACGAGGCGCTGATTTTTGAAACGCTCTTTATTTCAGATATAGGCGTTTACCTCTTTCTCGGCAACGCCGTGCTGGGCGCGCTTCTGATATCTGCCGCTTGGTTTACAGTCTACTTTCTCGGCGTCTTTCTTTTCGTGGCTCCCATATGGAATATGGGCAGAATAAGAAAAAAAGGTGAGCCCGCAAAGCCCGAGGAAAACCCCAAGGATGCATATTACCGCCACACCTTCAAAAACACATATAAAATTTTCTATGCTCTGCGCAAATTTGCGCTCTCCGTACTTATATCCTTTGGCTTGATAGTAGTCGGCTCTTTCTTTTTTGCCGCGCTTTCAAAAGAAATGAGCCCAAACGCCATTAAAATTCTATACGGCGTTTTCTACGCAATAGTTTTCTATGCAATCCACGGCTACCGCCGCGACAGCTCCTATTACCCGCACGAAAAGAAATTCAGCCTTATAAAAGAAGCCCGCGCCGTTTTGCGTGAGGAGCTTGTATATTATCTTTTCATATTCATTCCTCTTGCCGTAATCGGTGAAATTTCCCTGTTTATTTTCAAGGGGCAAAACCCCGTGCAGGTTGCGCTTATGTTCGTTTTCCCCTTCTACGGTGTGGTGAACGTTCCCATTCTTCGCTCGCTTATAAATATAGCTTGGGCAAGCACGGTTATGCTTTCCTGCGCAGTAATAAAGAGCGCGGCAAAGCACAGGCAGGTTTCGCGCGCATCCAAATACAGAAGATAAAAAGAAAAACGGCGGTTTAGGAGCGTTCTCATAAGGATGTTTACAAAATTGTAGGGACCGGCGTCCTCGACGGTCCGCGACACATAATTTTCGGCAGAGATGTTGTTTTCTCTGCCGATTTGTGTTATCATAAATAGGGGTATGGGCTTTGCCCGAAGCATTTGTAATACAAAGGCGAAACTTGTGATAAAACAGAACGATAAACAAGAATTTGACGGAGGTATAGAGATGAGCAAAATTTTCAATGTTAGAAGATTCCAGAATAGTGATGCAAACGAAGTGTCAGCGTTAATCATTAAGACACTCAGAACAACG
>JAFTNI010000241.1 GCA_017451975.1 Clostridia bacterium | reverse complement strand
TTATCGCCGTTACGGTGCTTTTGATGATTATATCTCAGCTGCCGATAAAAACGGTGCTCAAGGGGCTTCGCCCTGTTGTGGTGGTTATTTTCATAACGGCACTTTTAAACCTTTTGTGGCGCGGCGGCGAAACACTTGTACTGAGCTTCTGGATAATAGATATCTATCTTGAAGCTATCGTTTCCTCCGTGTTTATGATGATAAGAATAACCACGCTCGTTATAGGAACTTGCGTTATACTTACATACACCACCTCGCCCATAGCGCTGACAGACGCTATAGAGCGTTTGCTCAGCCCCCTTCGCATTTTTAAAATTCCCGTACACGAATTTGCTATGATGATGACAATAGCGCTCCGCTTCATTCCCACACTCGTGGAGGAAACAGATAAAATAATGAACGCTCAGAAGGCGCGCGGCTCCGATTTCTCTACGGGCAGTCTTGCCGAAAGAGCAAAAGCGCTTGTGCCGATACTCGTTCCGCTTTTCATCTCGTCCTTCAGACGTGCAGATGACCTTGCAGTTGCCATGGAATGCAGATGCTACCGCGGCGGAAGCGGCAGAACGAGAATGACAAAGCTGCACCTTTCCAAAAGAGATTTTCTCTTTATATTCCTGGTTGCGCTTTTCATCACGGGCGTAATTCTTCTTAATATTTATATTCCGATTTATACACCGTAAGATAAACTATGAAATATCTTTTAAAACTTTCGTATTGCGGCACGCGCTTTGCGGGTTTTCAGGTTCAGCCCAACGCCAACACCGTTCAAGCCGAGCTTATGCGCGCCGCAGAAAAAATATTCACCGTACCTTGCCGTGTAACGGGGTGCAGCCGTACCGACAGCGGCGTGCACGCTTTAGAATATTTTGCGACTGTTGAACCCGCAGAGGGCGGCGCAAGCATTCCGCCCGAAAAGCTTCCGCGCGCGCTTGGTTCGGTGCTTCCAGCGGATATTGCCGTGATGGCAGCAAAAAGCGTACCTGACAATTTTGCGGTAAGGCGCGCCGTTTCGGGAAAAGAATACGTTTATATCCTTTGGACAAAGGAATACCCCAACCCGTTTCTTGCCGACCGCGCCTGGCACTACACAAAGCCGCTTGACGTTGCAAAAATGAACGAAGCGGCAAAGCATATTTTGGGCGCGCACGAGTTTGCCTCGTTTATGGCAAGCGGTAGCGATATAGTCGATACACTCCGCACTGTTTCGCGTTGCGAGGTTGTGGCAGAATATGACGGCACCTGCCGTATTTACGTTGCGGCAGACGGTTTTCTTTACAACATGGTAAGAATAATCGTAGGCACGCTTGTTTACGTAAGCGAGGGCAAGAGTGCCCCCAACGAAATAAATGGCGTTATAGAAGCAAAAGACCGCACAAAAGCGGGAAAAACCGCCCCCGCGCAAGGACTTTATTTAAACAAAGTATTTATTGATTTTTGAAAGGTGGTGCAAGATGCCACGCAGAATTCTTTCACATCTTAAAGATAAAACCGAAACAATGTCGGCATATCTTCCGTATGAAAACATATACTATGAAAGAATAGCCGATTATTACAGGTTGGTAAAATATGGTATGCTTGTTGTAATGGCGGGATTTATTCTGCTTGTAACAATTTTCTGCAATCAAGATCTGAGGCCTGAAAACTTTCGTTACCTCTTTAAATACATAGATGTTGACCCCGTGGCAACCTCTGCCAACTACAAGGATATTTACTATAACCGCAACGAAAACACGAGCTTTGCCTTTTACAAGGGCGACCTTGCGGTTGTGGGAGACGGAAGGCTTAACCTTTACAATATCGCGGGCAACAACATACTACGCGAAAAGCTGGAAAGCAACGATGCCGTTTGCGATGCGGAAGGGAAGTACCTGCTTGTTTATGCACCCGGTGAAAACTCCGTTTCCGTTTTCAACTCTTTTTCAAAGCTCTATACGCTAAATTACGATTACCCCGTGATTTCGGCTCACGCGGGCGATAACGGCTCCTTTGCAGTTATTACAAGGGAAGAAGCATATCGCTCTGCTGTGTATATATACAATAACACGTTCAAATCTGTATACACGTGGCGAAGCAACGAAAAATATGCCGTTTCCTCTGCCGTTTCACCAAACGGAAAAAACGCCGCCGTGCTTTCGTATGCTCAGGCGGGCGGCACATATTTACGCGAGCTTACCGTAAGAAATATTTCTAAGGATAAAGCGGAGCTTAACGTTTCCTCGCAGGGCGGCTTGCCGCTAAGAGTCGGCTTTTTTGCAGACGGAAGCCTTTACTGCATCTATTCCGACGGAATTGTATTCTACGATAAAAACTTTGACGAAAAAGAAGAAATAAGTTTCACAGAGCCGCTCCAGCTCTTTAAAATATTTTCCGGCGGTATTCTTGCCATAACAGGCAAAACAAAAGCCGATTCGGTTATACACTACTATGAAACCGATGGCGATGCAAAATTTACAGAAAGTTTTCAATATTCGGTATTGGACGCAAAAATGATAGATGATAATATATATCTGTTGACAGACGGCGCGGTATACCGATATGATGAAGACGGCCTTGCAAGCGCAAAAGCAGAAAGCGGTGCCGATAAAATGTTCGTTTTCGATGACGGCAACGTTATGCTTTGCTACGATGCAGGCACGAAGCTTATAAAGAAGGGCGAATTTGAAGATTGATTTTTCAAAAAAGCTTTCCTTGTATATAATTAAAAAAACAATTAGAATATACATAAAAATTTAACATTATTAAAGGAGAAAAACAAAAATGTCTATTGTTTTGTCAATCGTACTTGTACTTATCGTTGCTGTATTCACGCTTATCGGCGTGAAAAAAGGATTTTTCGCAACAGTAGCAGGCTTTATTGCACCCCTTGCTTCGCTTGTGCTTACAATCCTTTTCTATAAACCCGTTGCTGCTTTCCTTAAAAGCACGCTCTTTGCAAAAATGGTAACAGACGTTGAACTTCCCAATATTGAAGGCGATGTTTTCACACAGCTTGCAGGGCTTATGGAATACCTCAACAAAACCGACCTCGGCGAGCTTGCAGAAGCTATCAAAAACAATGTTATGGCTGAAATTCTTTCCATCGCTATTGCGATAGTTGGCCTCTTCGTCGTTCTTTTCATTGTTTTGAAGATAGTTTTCAAGCTTCTCAACCTCGTTGCAACATTCCCCGTGCTCAAACAGGCTAACGGCCTTCTCGGCGGTGTTATCGGTCTTTGCGAAGGTTTTGTTTGGTGCTGGGTTTTCGCGCTCGTATTCGGCAGCTTTATTTTCCCTGCTCTCAACGCAAGCAACCCCGAGCTTTTCACAACAGATATGCTCACTTCGCCCGTTTACCAGCTTTGCACGAAGTTTAACCCCATAGGTCTTATCCTTTCACTCATTCAGCTTATTACAGGCGCTTAATTCATTCACTGTACATTAATTTAAGTTATATTCTATAATGTTTTAACCGCAATACCGTTGGATGAAAATTCAACGGTATTGCAGTATGCCGGGCGGCGGCACGGCACACGCATAAACTTTTGCCGCCGAGAAGGAATTTTTCAAATTATGATGCAATTATGTTCGAGATGCCGCAAGCGTATGGCTGTGGTATTTGTCACAAAACTCGAAAACGGAGAAAGTAAAAACGAAGGGCTTTGCCTTAAATGCGCCCGCGAGCTCGGTATACCGCAGGTAGACAGCATTCTTTCGGGAATGGGTATAAGCGGCGAGGACCTAGATAATATGGAAGAAGAAATGACAAGCCTTATTACTCAAAGCTCGCAGGAGCCCGAAAGCACCGATGATGACGATGAAGAAGAAACGCAGGGGCGCACACCCTCGCTCGATTTCGCCAAGCTTTTCGGCAATCTTCCTTTTATGAACGGCGGAAACTTGCCTACGAAAAGGGAAGCCGATGGCGAAAAAGATAAAAAAGAAAGCGCCAAGGGCAAAGATAAAAAGGACAAAAAGAAGAAGGAGCGCCGCTTCCTTTCCATGTATTGCCGCGACCTTACTGCCGCCGCAAAGGAGGGTAAGCTCGACGCCGTTATAGGCCGCGAGCGCGAAACGGCGAGAATGATGCAGATACTTTCGCGCCGCCAGAAAAACAACCCTTGCCTTATAGGTGAGCCGGGTGTTGGTAAAACCGCTATTGCAGAAGCGCTAGCGCAGAAAATCGCCGCAGGCGACGTACCCTTCAAGCTTCAGGATAAAGAGGTTTTCCTCGTTGACCTTACCGCGCTTGTTTCTGGCACGCAGTTCCGCGGCCAGTTTGAAAGCCGCATGAAAGGGCTTATAGATGAAGTTAAAGCGCTCGGCAATATAATTCTCGTTATAGACGAGGTTCACAGCATCGTGGGCGTTGGCGATTCCGAGGGAAGCATGAACGCGGCAAATATTTTGAAGCCCGCGCTTTCCCGCGGCGAAATACAGCTTATAGGCGCTACCACGCTTAACGAATACCGAAAGTATATAGAAAAGGACTCTGCACTCGAGCGCCGCTTCCAGCCGATTATAGTAGAAGAGCCCTCTATAGCCGAAACCAAAAAGATACTTGAAGGTATAAAAAAATACTACGAAACTTACCATAAGATCAATATTTCCGATGCGGTTATTTCCCGCGCTGTAGAGCTTTCCGAAAGATATATAACAGACCGTTTTCTTCCCGATAAGGCAATAGACCTTCTTGATGAAGCGGCAGCTTACGTTGCAATGCATTCACCTGTTATCAAGCGCTTTGCGCTCGTTGAAAAAGAAATGGAAGAGCTTAAAAAGCAGCTTGCGGAAATAGAGGAAAATCCGCTTCCGCACGATGCAGACGATGCACGAAGAAACGAGCACTACGAGCTTGTTGCCTCTATTAAAGCAAATCAGCTTAAAGACGAAGCGGAATACGCACGCCTTAAAGCCGAGCTTGCCACAATAGAGCTTACTGTAGATGCGCTCGCGCGCGTTATAGAAATCTGGACAGGCGTGCCCGCAGGCACAATAAACGCAAACGAATTTGAAAGGCTCAATACGCTCGATGTTCGCCTTAAAGAGCGTATAAAAGGGCAGGACGAGGCAGTAGAAGCAGTTGTGCGCGCCATAAAGCGCAACCGCGCTGGTGTTTCCTATAAGCGCAAGCCCGCTTCGTTCATTTTTGCAGGCCCCACAGGCGTAGGTAAAACAGAGCTTGTTAAGGTGCTTGCGCAAGACCTTTTCAGCACGCCCGATGCGCTTATACGCCTTGATATGTCTGAATTTATGGAAAAGCACTCTGTTTCCCGTATGATAGGCTCGCCCCCCGGATACGTTGGATATGACGATGCAGGTCAGCTTACCGAAAAAATTCGACGCAAGCCTTATTCCGTGGTGCTTTTCGATGAAATTGAGAAAGCGCACCCCGATGTGCTTAATATTCTTTTGCAGATACTCGATGACGGTAAGGTTACAGATTCTCATGGCAAGGAAGTCGATTTTTCCAGCAGTATAATTGTTATGACGACAAATGCAGGATCCAATACGGGCGCCGGCACGGCAGGCTTTGGCGTGAGCGAAAAAGCCGCTTTCGAAAACAAAACAGAAAAAGCGCTTTCCGAATTTTTGCGCCCCGAATTTATGAACAGAGTTGACGAAATAATCACTTTCCGCCACCTCGATAAGGAAGATTTCCGCCGTATCGCCGCAAATATGATAGGCGACCTTCGCGCGGCACTTGCAGAAAAGGGAATCGGCGTATCCTGCACGGAAGAAGCGCTTGCGCTTATCGCTGAAAAATCCTTCTCCGTTAAATACGGTGCGCGCAATATGCGCCGCTTTATAAGCCGCAACGTGGAAGACGTAGCCGCAGAAAAAATGATTTCCTCTTATGATAGGGACGTAAAGGAAATTTACATCTATGCAGAAAACGAAGAAATCTGCGTTGACGTAAGATAAATATTATGAAAAGGAGTACGGAAACCGTACTCCTTTTTTTCGCAGAAAACAAGAGTTTAATCATAAAATAAGATATTGTTATTTTTTGCATTATTGCTATAATATAGACATAAGCTTACGAAAACGAATTAAAAGGAGATGTTTATATGAACTCAACGGTGTTTGCTGAAAATATGAAAAAATTCCGCACTGCGAAAAAATATACTCAGGAAGATGTTGCGGAAAAGCTTGGCGTAACGGCTCAAACTGTTTCGCGTTGGGAATGTGGCACAACATTGCCAGATGTGCTTATGCTCCCAGAAATTGCAAAGCTTTACGGTATTATTGTTGATGACCTTTTCAAAAAACATTCCGTTGCTTACGAAAATTACGCTCAAAGACTTTCTGCGCTCTATGAAATAAGCCGCGACCCCGAGGATTTTTTAAGATGCCGTCTTGAATACCGGAAGCTAATGAAGAAAGGGCAACTTTCTATGCAGGATAAATGGGATTATGGGTGGCTCCATATGGATATGATGTACAATTGCAAAAAAGAAGCTCTTAAATGGTTTGACGAAGTTTTGACTAATGAAACAGATAAAAATGCGCTTCCATACAGGCGTGCGGCTTCTATGAAGCAGAGTATGCTTTTTGAATTTGGCAAAGGCGAAGAAATTTTGAAGGAACGCCAAAAAAAGATGGATGAAGCGTGCGGAGAGCTTGACGAAAGAGAGTGGTTCTTGCTTGTTGAGGCATATCAAGAGGCAAAACAATACGAAAAAGCTCTTTCTGTTTGCTTCGAAGCAATAAAAAAATTCCCTAATAATTGGGAGTTTTACTGCTTGGCCGGATATGTATATATGGATATGAAGAAATACGATGAGGCTATTGAATGGCTTGAAAAGGGCGAAAAAATAGGAACGTATTTCTGCGATGGCAAGTATTCTATTGCTATGTGCTACCGAGAGCTTGGAAGATTTAAGGAAGCATATGATATTTATTTTGAGATTGCGGACATACACCACAAAAACGGATATGATGTGGAAGCCGAGCAAGCTTTAGGTTATGCAAAAGAAATTAAGTATAAACTATAAATTAGCCCTAATTGTGCAGAAAAAGAGTACGTTTTTCGTACTCTTTTTATATTTTATTAAATCAAATCCTTTATATTATCCGTGAGCATTTTTGCCACAACCGTAAGGCGCTTATGCGTTGCCTCGGGGTCGCCGCGTTCTATATGTTCTCCGTTTACGTCCTCTGATATCTGGTTGAGGGAGAGGAGCGAAAGGTGAGGGAGCGATGTTATAAACGTGGGGCGCGGTGTTACCTCGCGAAGCTTGTATTTATACTCCACGAGCTTTGAAGCCTCTTTTGCCTGAGCGCCGAAGGCTATAACGTACTTCGTATGGTCAAGCTCCTTATAGAGCCTGTTGAGGTTAGCATCGTCGCTGTATTCGCTTTTGGAGGGAAGAGAGGTTTTATCGAGCGCGGGATAATGAATTGTATCGGACGAATTTGTTATAAGATAATCGTACCTATCCTCAGAGGGGAAAAGGGCACGGATTTTTTCGTTTTCAGAGCCCATAAGAATGGAAAGAAGCATATTAAGGTTTTTTCCCGTTGCGCCTGCCACAACTTTGCCTGCTACCTGCTCCTTCTGCCCGGGGCAAGCAAACATAAATGCTACGGGCGAAATGTTTTTTCCTTTATTATATGAAATTTTTGCTGCCATAACTTTAATCCTTCTTTAATATTTTTGTTTTATATTATTCTATCACATAAATAAAAAATAAAAAAGTATTTTATATTGAATTAATGTTAAATTTTTGTGTACTGAAAAATACGGAAGAAAATAAAATTATTTTCCTTAACTCTGTTTGTGTCAATAAAACGTTTTGTGCCATAAACTAGCGTAGGAGAAAATGCTTCCCGCGAGGCATTTTCCGAAATTACTTTTGGAGGAAGATGTTTTATGCCTGAAAACAGAAATATCGGATGCGCAGGTGTAGACTTCGGACGCGATACGGTTTATATCGACACTAACAGAATTCTTGATTGCTGCCGCGATAAAGATTGCTTTGAGAATGTGACCGTTTACTTCGCCTCACCTTGTGCTGAAGCTTTGCAGACTTGTGTAAATATCAGGACGAAAAGTGCGGAAATTATCGCCGCCAACATAGGGCTTGATGAAATTCCTTTCAGCCCCGGATTTTTCCAGATAAATATAAGGATGTTTCTTAAAATAAAATTTGAAGTTTGCCTTGCAAACGGCAGGGCAGAGGAAATTTGCGGCCTTTGCGTGCTTGATAAAAGTGTTATTCTTTTCGGCGGGGAAGGGAACGTAAGCATTTTTAAATCGCGCGCAGACGAAGGCTCATTCTGCGCCGGCATACACGCAAACAAAAAACACACGAACCTTCCCACGGCGGTTTTTGAGGTTGCCACGCCTATAGTGCTCGGTACGAAGGTTGCCGACCTTATGCCCGGTATGAGATGCGGCACTTGTCCCTGCGATATACCGGAATGTGTGGCGGAATGCTTCGACGGTTGCATTTCCTATACCTCTAATATGCCGCGCATTATAACGGTATCTATCGGTCTTTTCTCTGTGGTAAGAGTGGAGCGCCCCGGCCAATACCTCGTTACGGGAACAGAATACGCCGTGCCCGAAAAGGTTTGCCCGCCCGATTGCCCCGAGGACCCCTGCGATATGTTCCGCAGAATGAGCTTCCCCGTAAACGAGTTTTACCCGCCTTCCGCGGCAAACTACCAGCCCAAAATGCCGCAGAGCACATCTTGCGGTACCTGCAAAGGCAAATAGAAGGTAAAAAAACAGGCTGTCGCGCGACAGCCTGCTTTTATGTACTTAATTATTTTTCGGGAACGATTGCTCTTACGACGCCGATAACACCGTTAACTATGAGAACGATGCCCGCAACGATAACAGCCCATTCGATTGCCACACCGCCGCTTGTGATGAGGAAAGCAGAAGCAACAAGCGCGAGCGCAGGCTCAATAAGACCGAGCACGAAAGCGGCAATTTTGATTTCCTTATACTTAACCGCAGCAACGATGATTCTTACAATATCGATAATGCTGTATACGAGAAGCACAATACCGAGAACGATAATTGCAACCTCAAGAAGAAGCCAACCGATAAGAAGAACGGCAACAGCGAGAAGTATTTTTATAATACCGGAAGCAATATCGCCGTGGAAAAGGTCGAGAATAGCCATAACCACAAGCGCTACACCGAGAAGTGTGATGCAGATGCCCACAACCTCTGCTTTGAGTATTACGAAAAGTATACCGAGCGCAAGCTTGACTGCGGCAGAGATAAGATATGCAGATGTTTTCATTGAATATAACTCCTTGAAAATTTATTTTTATCTATCATAGCACATATTTTAGCAAAAGTCAACAAAATAGCAGAAAATTTTTGTGGAATATATCAATTATTAAGATTAGATTAATTTTTCGGTTTACCTATAGATTTTTTTTAAAATCTGTGATATATTAAAATCAGTTAAAACACGGAAAGGAGCAAATTTATGCTGAAAATTAAAAATTTAACCAAATCATATGGAGATAAGAAAGCGGTAGACGGGCTTTCTTTGCATATTGAGAAGGGCGAAATATATGGGTTTATAGGTCACAACGGTGCGGGAAAAACCACAACGCTGAAGGCCGCCACAGGTATACTCGGGTTTGATGCGGGCGAAATTTTTGTAGATGGTGTTTCCATACGCGAAAAACCAACAGAATGCAAGCAAAAAATCGCTTATATTCCCGATAATCCCGACCTTTATGATTTTATGACGGGCATAAAATACCTCAATTTCATTGCAGATATTTTTGGTGTGAGCGCGGGACTTCGCGGCGAGCGTATAAGAAAATATGCGGCTATGTTTGAGCTTACGCAAAGCCTGGGGCAGCCCATAGGCTCTTATTCCCACGGCATGAAGCAAAAGCTCGCCATAATATCTGCGCTTATCCATGCACCGAAGCTTATTATAATGGACGAGCCATTTGTAGGGCTTGACCCGAAAGCGGCGCATTGCCTCAAGGAGCTTATGCGCGAAATCTGCCGCGAAGGCGGGGCAATATTCTTTTCCACCCACGTTCTGGAGGTTGCCGAAAAGCTTTGCGATAAGGTTGCAATTATAAAAGGCGGCAAGCTTATAAAATCCGGCACTATGGAAGAAGTAAAGGGCGATGCTTCGCTCGAAAAGGTCTTTTTGGAGCTGGAGGAGTATGATGATTAAAACTCTTCTGAAAAAACAGCTTGCAGAGCTTTTTGCCTCTATGTTTAACAGGAGCGCATTTGGCAAAGGGGGCAAAAAAGGCAAAAAGAAGCGCGGTAAGGGCGCGGCGGCGCTTTACATATTTCTTATACTGTACGTTTGCATTGTATTGGGTGCTATGTTTTACATTTTTGCCGAAATGCTTTTCGATGCCTTTATTCCTGCGGGCATTTCCTGGCTCGGCTTTTCGCTTATGGGCATAGCGGCAACGGGGCTGGGGGTTATAGGCACGGTATTCCTTACGAATTCGATGCTGTATAACGCGAAAGATAATGACCTTTTGCTTTCTATGCCTATAAAGCCGTGGCAAATTATATTTTCGCGCGTGTTCACGCTCTATATAATGGATCTCTTATACGAAGCGCTTGTGCTTGTGCCTTGTTTTGCGGCATATATTATCCGTTGCGGAATTTCGTTTGGCGTTATGCTCAGCGGCGTATTTATGCTCCTTGTGCTTCCACTTCTTTCGCTCGCGCTCTCGCTTGTGCTTGGCTTTCTTGTGGCTATAGCCTCGGGCAGAATGAAAAATAAGAGCCTTATAACCGTAATAGTTTCCGTTGTATTTATCGCTCTTTATTTTTACGTTGTGGCGGAGCTGCAGAATTATATTGCCTTGCTTGTGGCAAACGGTGCGCTCATTGCAAAAAACATAAAAGCTTTTGCATACCCCGTATATGCAATGGGTATGGCTTGCACGGGTGATATTCTCGGCTTGCTTGTATTTCTCGCCGTGGTGCTTGCACTTTTTGCACTTGTTTATTACGTTCTTACAAAAAGCTTTTTGAAGCTTGCAACGGCAAAGCGCGGCGCAAAAAAAGCTGTATACCGCGAAAAATCGTACAGAATGGGAAGCGCTATGAGTGCGCTTCTGAAAAAGGAATTTTTGCATTTCTGGTCGTCGCCGACGTATATGCTCAATAGCTCTGTGGGTTCGATTTTTATAATTATTGCCGCAGTTTTCGTCTTTTTCAAGGGCGGCGACCTTGCGCAATCGCTTCTTGTGCTTCAAGGCGCAGAGGAGCTTATACCCCTTATAATCTGCGCGCTTGTATGCGCCATGGCTTCTATGAATATCATAACAGCTCCATCTGTTTCGCTTGAAGGCAGAAACCTTTGGCTTCTGCGCTCACTACCCGTTTCCGCATGGGAAGTGCTGAAAAGCAAAATAGCTTTGCACATGATACTTTCGGGCATACCTTCGTTTATTTTCGCCGTAGTATGCGTTTCCGTTTTCCCCATGGATGCCGCCGCAATGACTATTATACCTATGATGGCTATTATATCAAACCTTATGTTTGCATTTATGGGACTTGCTTTCAATCTTAAGCATCCGAGCTTTGATTGGACCAACGAAGCCGTGCCTGTTAAGCAAGGGCTTTCCGTTATACTTTCCATGCTCACAAGCACGGGAATTATAATTTTCTTTGCTATTGTATATGTTATTCTTTCTATCAACGTGCATCTTCCCATTATGGGCACACTATATATGCTTTGCGTAATGCTTGTGTGTGCCGTGGCTACATTTGTGCTTTATATATGGCTGCAAAAACGCGGCACGAAGATTTTTGATTCACTCTATTAATACTTGCCGAAATACAGCCGCTTTCATGGCTGTATTTCCTTTTTTTAATATTTATCTTGAAAATGGAAAATATATATGATATAATTATTATAAATAACTATTGTTTTTCTTGGAGGAATACAGTTTATGAAAAAAAGACTCTATAAAAATGAATCGGAAGGGAAGCTCGGCGGCGTTTGCGCAGGTCTGGCGGAATATTTCAATATCGATCCCACGGTTGTGCGCCTTGGCTGGGTTTTGATCACTCTTATGAGCGCGGGTGCGGGAATTATAGGTTATATTGCCGCCGCGATAATAATGCCAGATAAATCTGAAATAGAAAAATAATTCAATTTTAAAATTAACATTTCTATATTAAAATTTCAATTTGAGAGGAGAATTTCATGAAGAAAATTACTGCGGCATTGTTTATAATTATAAGTTTGTTTTGCCTTTGCTCCTGCAATCTGGCAGATATAAAAATAGGCATTTACGCTCCATATTGGAATTTCTGGAACTATTCCAGCAGCAGCTCCTTTACTTATGATGCTTCCGAAATAAAAAAGGTAGACATCACGTGGATAAGCGGAGAAATAGAGGTCGTTGCGGTAGACGGCACAGAGCTTACCGTAACTGAAACGAGCGACAGTCTTTCCAACGATGCTAAAATGCATTATTACATCAAGGACGATAAGCTTACAATTCACTATAGCAAAGCGATGCTTAAAGAGGATATAAACCCCGAGCAAAAGCATTTGCGCGTAGAGATTCCCTCGGGCATAGAGCTTGATATTGACAGCGTAAATGCCGACGTGAAAATAGGCGATATGGTTCTTGGCGAAATGAAGCTCACAACCGTTGCGGGCAACCTTGAATTCGGAAACGTAATAGCCAGCGAAATAAAAACAGAAACAGTTGACGGTGATTTTTTTGCAGCTGACATCGTTGCAGATAAGTTCACATCCGACAGTGTTTCGGGCGCGGTATGCATTTCTAAAATTTCCGCAAATGAAATAAAGGTTAAAACAGTTTCCGGCAAAACAGATATGTATATTGCAAAAAAATCGGAAGTAACCATTTCCGGTGTAAGCGGCGAGGTTGCTCTCGCTATCGCAGATGACGTGGGTGCAACAATTGAATTTTCTACCATGAGCGGCACGTTCAGCTCTGATATGCCGCACAAAACAAGCAACAAAACATATACCTTCGGTCAGGGAGAAATACAAATCTCAGTTGATACCGTAAGCGGAAACCTTAATATTTCTTAAATAATTCGTACTGCAACAGCGTGCTTACCGCACGCTGTTATTGATAATCAAGGAGTAATTTTTATGAAAAAAACAAAATGGATATGGTGCCCTAACGCCTTTGAGCGCTACCACGGAATGAAGCTTCACAACAGAAGAACCAAAGGCGGCTTTCACATTCCGCCGATGTGGAGAGTTGACGCCCCCGGCAGAAACCTTTTCCTTTATAAAAAGGCTGAAACGGAAAAAGAAGAAACCATCGTTTTCCACGCAAACACGCAAAACGCCGCACTTCGTATAGACCACAGCGAGTGGTACCCCGAAGGCTCTGTAGTAACCGTGCCTGCGGGCAAGCATATGATAAAGGTCAATGCCCATAAGGAAGACGGTTTCCCCGCGGTTTATATAGAGGGAGACACATATGCTTCCGACGGAAGCTGGCGCCATGGCTCCTACGGCGGGGCAGATGCACACGCCGGCTATAACGATATGTACACAGAACTTTCCGATAACCCCGAGGTTTTCAAGTTTGCATATAAACGCATAGAGCCCGTGAAGAGCGAAGATGTTGCGGGTGGCACGCTTTACGATTTCGGCAAAGAAAGCTTTGGCAATATAATTTTCGAAGGCGTTTCCGCGAAAGAAGCGGAATTTTCCGCGTACTGTGGTGAATCGCGCGAAGAAGCGCTGGATTATAAAAATTCTATCGTTAAAATCAACGTAAAATGCGAAGATGGCAAATATGCCTCCGAAAGCGTTGCCTTCCGTTTTGTTTTCGTGCCCGATTTCGGTGCGGAATATACGCTCGCGGCAGATTTTGAATATCTTCCCGTGGAAAACAGGGGCACTTTCAAATCTTCCGACTCGCTTATAAATAAAATTTACGATATCGCCGTTTACACACTCGGGCTTAACTCCCGCGAAGGCTTTTTCGACGGAATTAAGCGCGACCGTTGGGTTTGGGGCGGCGATGCATACCAGAGCTTCCTTGCAAACTACTACCTCGCGTTTGACAGCGACACAGTGCGCCGCACACTTCGCATTCTCCACGGCGATGACCCCGTTACGATGCACGTTAACACCATTCCCGATTACAGCTTCTATTGGGTTATAAGCCTTTGGGAATATTACTGCTATACGGGCGATCTGAAATTTATCGCATCGGCATACAGCGATATGCGCTCGCTGCTCGGCTTTGCAGAGGGAAGACTTTCAAAGCAAGGGCTTTACGAAAAACGCGGCGGCGACTGGGTTTTCGTAGACTGGGCAGAGCATTTCGATAAAGATGCAGGCCCCATTTGCGCAGAGCAGATGCTTCTTTGCCGCGCTTATGAATGCGCCGCAAGCTGCGCCGAGCTTATGAAAGATACGGAAGGTGCAGAGCGCTACAGCGCGCGCGCAAAGGACGTGCGCGAAAAAATAAACGCGCTTTATTGGGACGAAGAAAAGCGCGCGTTTATAGACGAATTCTCCACAGGCAACAGAAACGTTACGCGCCACGCAAATATATTTGCTATACTCTATGATCTCACGACAGAGGAAAGAAAAGCGGCAATTATTGAAAACGTTATCAAAAACGATGCCGTGCCCGCAATAGTAACGCCGTATTTCAAATTCTTCGAGCTTGCGGCCATGTGTGAAATAGGCGATTTTGCTTACGTTACAGATATGCTTCGCTCCTATTGGGGCGGCATGGTGGCAGAGGGCGCTACGACATTCTGGGAAAAATACGAGCCCGATATGAAGGGTGCAGAGCATTACGCTATGTATGGGCACCCATATGGCAAAAGCCTTTGCCACGCATGGGGCGGCACCACGCCGCTTTACGTGCTCGGTAAATACATTCTCGGCGTTCGCCCGACCTCTGCAAACTACGAAACGTATGAAGTAAGACCTTGTATGCAAGAGCTTGGCTTAGGCGCTTTCTCGGGCAAGGTGCCCACGCCGCGCGGCGATATTGAAGTAAGCGTAAGCGGCGGCGAGGTTTGCGTGCGCTCCGATATAAGCGGCGGCAAACTTATTCTCGGCGGGGAAGAATACGTAATTGAAAAGGATACCCCCCTAAATATAAAAACAATATAATTACAAAATATGCGGCAAATGTTTTTACCTTTGCCGCAGTATTTTTTGGTATTTTTTATACAATAATGTTGATTTGACAAATCCGTTGTGATATAATATATAATTAAATAAAGATATTAATTTAATTTTATTCAGGTGACTATATGCAATACAAATTTGTGGCAACCTGCCTTTTCGGGCTTGAACATACGCTTGGCGAGGAAATAGATGCGCTGGGCTATAAAAGGCTCGAAACAATAGACGGCAGAATTATTTTCGAGGGCGATATTTCCGCAATACCGCGCTGCAACACTTGGCTTCGCACGGCAGAGCGCGTGTTCATTTTGCTGGGCCGCTTCCGCGCAACAACTTTTTCCGACTTATTCGACGGCACTTATGCAATACCTTGGGAGGAATGGGTTGGCAAAAACGATGCTTTCCCCGTGAAGGGTCATTCCATTAAAAGCACACTTTTCAGCATACCCGATTGCCAGAGTATAGTGAAAAAAGCAGCGGTAAAGCGACTTTCCGATAAATACGGCATTTCCTGGTTTCAGGAAACGGGCGTAAAATATCAGATAGAGTTTTTTATACTTAAAGATGAAGTTTTTATGATGATAGATACCTCCGGCGTAGCGCTTCATAAGCGCGGCTATCGCCCGCAAACGCTTATTTCACCCTTGCGCGAAACGCTTGCAGCGGGGCTTGCAAAAATGGCGCGCCCGCGTGAGGAAGTTCTTTTCTGGGACCCGTTCTGCGGAAGCGCTACTATACCGATAGAAGCGGCGATGATTATGACGAACACCGCCCCGGGGCTGGACCGCGGCTTTGCGGCGCAAGGCTTTGCATCTATACCGCAGGAAATGTGGAAGGAAGCGAAGGAAGAAGCACGCTCACTTATAAAACGCGATACGAAGTTTGAAGCGTATGCTTCCGATATCTCCCCCGAGGCTTTAAAAAACGCGAGAAGCGCTATTTCAAAATCGGGCATGAAAGACCACGTAAAGCTTTTCGAGCGAAACGCGCTTGAAATTACCACAGAGGGGCGCAGGGGCACGGTTGTATGCAACCCGCCGTACGGCGAGCGCCTCGGCACGCTTGAGGAAGCAGAGAAGCTTTACCGCGATATGGGCAAGCACTTCAAAACGCTTGATAACTGGCAGATATACGTTATAACCTCGCACGAGCGCTTTGAAAAGCTCTATGGCAGACGCGCCGATAAAGTAAGAAAACTTTATAACGGTATGATACCGTGTTACTATTATCAATTTTTCAGAAAGGACACAAAAAAATGATTTGTAACGAAGTAAAACAGCTTGTAAACTATGCCGCGAGAAACGGTCTTATCTCAGAATGCGACAGAAACTATGCCGTAAACTCTCTTCTGGCATTGCTCCGCATTGATGCTTATGAGGATACTGAAGTTGGGGAAGAAAAGGAACTTGAGGAAATACTCGCGCGCCTTTGCGATTACGCGGCAGAAAATGGAATTATAGATAACAACATTACCGAGCGCGATCTTTTCGATTCCAGGCTCATGGGTGCGCTCACGCCACGCCCGAGCGAGGTTATAGGCAAATTCAAGGAGCTTTATGCCGTTTGCCCCAAGGAAGCTACCGATTGGTACTATACCTTTTCCAGAAGCACAGACTATATAAGAACGTACCGCGTAAAGAAAGACGTAAAATGGGTAGCGCCCAGCGTTTACGGCGATATAGATATAACAATAAACCTTTCCAAGCCCGAAAAAGACCCGAAGGCTATTGCCGCAGCGAAGAACGCACCGCAGAACTCCTACCCGAAATGCCAGCTTTGCCCCGAATGTGAGGGCTATGCAGGCACGCTGAATTACCCCGGCAGAAGCAACCACAGAATCATTCCCATAACGATGGCAGAGCAGAAGTGGTACTTCCAATACTCCCCCTACGTTTACTACAACGAGCATTGCATCGCACTTTCCGCAGAGCACACACCTATGAAGATAGACAGAAGCTCTTTTGTTAAGATGCTCGATTTCGTTTCCATATTCCCGCATTACTTTATAGGCTCTAACGCAGACCTTCCCATAGTTGGCGGCTCTATTCTCTCCCACGACCATATGCAGGGTGGCAGATATACGTTTGCAATGGAAAAAGCACCCATCGAAAAGAAAATAGAGTTTGCAGAGTTTGCAGATGTTGAAGCGGGTATTGTTAAATGGCCCCTTTCGGTTATCCGCCTTGCTGGCAAGAACCGCGAAAGCCTTATCGATTGCGCCGATATGATACTCGCCACATGGCGCGACTATACCGACGAAGATGCTTTCGTTTACGCCTATACAGACGGCACACCGCACAACACAATTACCCCTATTGCCAGAATGCGCGACGGCAAATACGAGCTTGACCTCGTTCTCCGCAATAACATTACAACAGAGGAGCATCCCTTGGGCGTTTACCACCCCCACGCAGAGCTTCACAATATAAAGAAAGAAAACATAGGCCTTATAGAGGTTATGGGTCTTGCCGTACTGCCTGCAAGACTAAAAAAAGAAATGGAAATGCTTGCAGAGGTAATACTTGCAGGCGGCGACATTTCTGCAAAAGAAGAAACGGCAAAACACCAGGAATGGTTTGAAAAATTCAAAGATAAATATGTGTTTACCGAAGACAACACCGTAAAAATACTTCACGAGGAAATTGGC
>JAFTNI010000240.1 GCA_017451975.1 Clostridia bacterium | reverse complement strand
TTCTTTTGTCAACTCGATGATTGTTTTTGAATATTCCAATATTGAGCAGAACTCGTCCTCAACGTTACGTACACGAGCTAAAGTTTGAAGATATCTAACCATGCTATATACTTGAAGATATCCTGTTCCTATAATAATCGGATATATCGTTCCATTATGATTGATAAAAACTTCTCCGTAATCATCGATGATATAATCTTCCATAACCGTAACAGGAAGCAAATCAGAAATTTCGGAGAAGAAAGACTGAAAGTCAGCGTATTCTTTAATACAAAGGCTACCAAAGGGCTTGTCCATCGATAACGCCAAATGGAGTGTTAATGCTTGCGCCAATGCAGATCGATTTCGTCTCCACAAATTCAAGCAAAATGCGGCAACAATTAAGTCCTGAAACGCATAGTCTTTTATTCGTTCATACAATTTTTCGGCGTTAGGAATTATATAAGAAAAATCCGTTTCTCCGGTAAAAGGAACAGATACAGGGGAAGCTTGAGTCTTTGTTAGTAAGCAACACTTTTTATATTTCTTTCCACTTCCGCATGGACACGGTTCATTTCGACCTATTTTCATATGTTCCTCCTATATGAATGCTTTTGAAGGGGGGACGATAAAACTTCTATCATAAAATTTTATCGATATTTACACCTATATTATATCATAACCATCCGTTGCAGTTCAATATCAAAATAATAATTTTTGCTCACCTCTCAATACAGAAGAAGATACCTAATTATTATAACATAAAAAAAGGATATACAAAGCGCGGGTTGCTTGCATATCCTACAGCAATATATAATTTTGCATTAAACCTAAATGGCGAAAAATTTGGCGTAAAAGGTTCAAAATTGCAAAATGAACCTACTTTGTGATAACCCTTTGCCGAAATGGCATATTTTGAGGCAATCAAGGGGGATTTTTTACTTTCTTGAAAGAGTAGCAGTGGTCTTTTTCACATCTGCATCCGATTATTTCTCTACGCCATTTTTACTCCATTTTCGCATGGATTTGCATAGAGATATGTGGACTTATAATTTGGTTGGTTGTGCGAAAAAACACGCAGTATCAAGCTTTATCAGCGTTTTATGGAGAAATAAGGAGATATGAAACCGGAAGGTTTGCCTACGATACCAAGTTTCATATTTTTCTATATCTCCTTATTATGTTCGGGTTTCTGCAAAAAAACAGCCGATGTGATAAAATATTAATTTATTATATCACATCGGCATTGATTTTTCAATAGTTTGGGCGCATTTATTTGATTTTACTTCGAAAATCAGATGGGAAAACTTTATTATAATATTGATTTTCTGCGTTTTTTTCTGTAAAATTATAGTGTAGCGAGGTTCAGATTTTTATCCACATAGCAGGGCGGACAGCAAATATTTTTGCATTGAGCGTGAATAATGCACTTATGCTGCCATCCATGTTAACACCGTAAGCATAAGGTTTTCCTGCTACAGTATCCCTGAGCCACCACCAGCAACGTCCGGTAGTGCTATCGGTGGAAGTACCGCAAGATTTTGCATAACCTGTAGGCAGGCATCTTCTCGTATCGTTCATTAAAAAATATTTTGCTGCCTCTGCATCGCTCAAAACAAAAACCTTGTCGTTTGTATCTGATGAGTTTTTAGTGGATAATTTTGTCGGGATAATTTGTTTTTGCTCGTTGCTTTTGAATGCGGTTTCCATAAAATCATTATTCAGCCATTGTCGGAGTTCGCACGAAAGCCAGGAGCCTTGATATTCAGAATTATAATATATTTTTCGGTCAATAGCATATTTAGTAATTAAAAGCGCTTTATTGCCTTCTTGTGCAAGCACTGTCCATTCGATGGGTTGCTTATCGCCGGCCTTATCTTTATCATAGGTGCCGAACGTTACCGTTGCGCCGACTGCATATCTTGCGAGCTCTGCCTCGCGTGCTTCCTGCTTTTTCTTTTCGGGAAGCGTATTTCTCGTCACGTCTTTGCCCACGCGCAAGAGAGTTGCGGGCAGCTCTATATCGAGTATTTCGCAATCTGCAAAGGCTTCGTCACCAACGATGACGAGGCTGCTCGGCAAATTGACCGTTAAGAGGTTTTCGCAAGCTTTGAAAGCGGCGCTGCCTATTTTGAGAAGCCCTTCGGGCAGGGAAACGCTGAAGGCAAGGCAACCCTCAAAAGCGTTATCTGCAATGGCGATTACGCCTTGGGGCACTGTATAGTGGATTGCCGCCTTATCCTTAAGACCTGTAATTGTGTACGCGCCGTTTGAATGTTTTTCATATTCGAACGGGTTGAATGCATGAGGGTTGACTCTGCCGCTGGGCGCAGAGGAATCTGCCATTTCGTCGGGCTGTTCGCCGATATCGGCGCTTACGTCATATCCGCATTCGGGGCAGAATGTACTGCCCGAAAATTTCGTTCCGCACTCTGGGCAGAAATATTCTTTTGCCATTTCTTCCTCGTGCTTTTTAATATTGAAGCCGCATTTTACGCAAAATTTAGCGGTATCGCTCACGTTTGCTTGGCATTGCGGGCACTGTTTCATAGTGATAACTCCTTTGATTTTCGTTGAAATATGTTGAAAATAATAATTACATATACAAGTTTATCACTTTTGCAAGAACATTTCAATACAAAAAATAAATAATTATCACCAAAATTAGTTTTAAAGGGAGCAAAAATGTTTGAATTCAAATTTTTCAGAAATATGCAATATATTGTAAAATACCCTAAAAATTACAGGGCAGGGGAAAAATACCCCACAATACTTCTTTTGCACGGCTCGGGCAGCCGCGGCACAGACGCGCGCAGGCTTTGCAAAAATGATTTTTTTACCGTTACGGAGTATATGGAAAGCTTCGATTTCGTAACGCTTGCGCCGATGTGCCACGAGGACACGTGGTTTGACCTTTGGGAAACCTTGCGCGCGTTTGCGTTGGAAATACCCGATTTTGAATTTTGCGATGCAAAGCGCATTTACGCTATGGGCCCAAGCATGGGCGGCTACGCCGCCTGGCAGCTTGGCATGAGCCTGCCGTGGCTTTTTGCCGCCATCGTGCCGATTTGCGGCGGCGGAATGTACTGGAACGCGGAAAGGCTTAAAAACGTGCCCGTATGGGCTTTTCACGGGGAAAAAGACACGCTCGTGCTGCCCGAGGAAAGCGAAAAAATGGTGGCGGCGGTTAACGCCGCGGGCGGAAGCGCACGCCTTTCGCTTTACCCCGATGTTTGCCACGAGGTGTGGCTCGACGTTTACAGCGATGAAGAGGTTTTTGCGTGGCTTCTTTCAAACGCAAAGAAATGAGGTGCATTTTATGATTAAAAAGCCTTATACGTATTTATTTTACGGCGCAATAGCGTTTATACTTTTTGCTGTTGGATTGTTCAGCGTTTTAGACGGCAGATTGGCGCTGGAAGGATTTGAGGACATGGTTATTTTTATCTTGCCGCTTGCAATAGGTTTATTTTTGACTGTAAAGTTTTTTATCGAGAAAAGGAAAGGATGATTTTTATGAGGAAAAATGTTGCAAAGCCATTGCTTGCATCGGTGATTGCATCAATGTGCGTGTTTTTGGGCGGCTGCGCTTCGCACACGCGCGAATATACCGTTATAGACGGCGAGAAAATAGAGTTTGCTTCGGAATATGAAAGCGAAAAATGGCGAGTGCCGCTTGAAAAGCTGCTTTCCAACACAGTTGGAATGGAGTTTTACGACGACGTGAAGGGCGAGCTTGTAAAAAAGGAGCCCCCTTACCCCGAAAGACCTTCTGTGGAAAAGGGCTATGGCTGTGCGCTCTATGACCTTAACTCCGACGGCACGCCCGAGCTGCTTGTGAATATGGGCGGCGGCTCTGCGGGCAACGCGCCCTACGAGGTATACGATATTTTCACGGGCGAAAATATCGGTGCCATAGAAAGCTCACCCGGCGATTCAATATGCTGCTACTACGATAGCGAGGAAAGAAACGTAACAGTAGTAAGCCAATTTTATTGGAGAAGCGGCTGGAGCTCCAAAATGTTTTTCACGTCTTTTATAACCCCCGACGAGGGCGGATTTTGCGAGGAGCTGTACCTCATGAGCTCCTACTATATGGAGCACGATAATATTGGGGAGGATGATTTTTTCATCGTATGCAGGGAAATGTCATGCTATGTATGGGGCGAAAGAGCAGAGCCCGAATGGTACCTGAGCGAATGTGAATATTTCAATAAAAGATATATTCGCATAAAAGAAACGGGGCTTGAATACGTAAGCTGGTATGAAATAGAGGAAGACGGCGATACGCACGACGAGCTGGGAAAGAAAATGGCGGAAAGCCTTCTTTCCTCGGGGCAGAAATTTATAGTTTACGGGGAAGAATAAAGCGAAAAATAAGTTAAAAATCTATAAACAAACTTTTAAATATTTCGATTATCCTTTACAATTGCACTAATAAGTGGTAAAATATATATGTGAAAATATATTTCCAAGGAAAGGACTTACAAATGAACACCAAAATTTTAATGATAGATGACGACCTTAACATATGCGAATCCGTAAAGCTCTACCTTGAGCATGAGGGTTACGAGGTTAAAATTGCAAACGACGGCGTGCAGGGCGTGGAAACCTTCAAGCTCTATTCGCCCGATATTGTTTTGCTCGATATAATGATGCCCAGAAAGGATGGCTGGCAGGTTTGCCGCGAAATCCGCGAAATTTCGGGCACGCCTATAATTATGCTTACGGCAAAGGGCGAGGTTTTCGATAAAGTGCTCAGCCTTGAGCTCGGTGCAGACGATTACCTTATAAAGCCCTTCGATATGCGCGAGCTTTCCGCAAGAACGAAGGCTATTCTTCGCCGATGCCAGGCAGAGAGCGATAAGCACGGCGACGAAACCATCCGTTTCGATAACCTTGAAATCTCCCGCCAGAAGTACGAGCTTAAAATCGGCGGCAAGCCCGTTGACGTGCCGCCGAAGGAGCTGGAGCTTATCTACTTCCTTGCGGCAAACAGCAACCACGTTTTCACGCGCGACCAACTTTTGGATAAAGTATGGGGCTTTGATTACCTCGGTGACTCCCGCACGGTAGACGTGCACGTAAAGCGTCTGCGCGAAAAGCTCGACGGCGTTTCTCCCGAATGGAACCTCAAAACGGTTTGGGGCATCGGATATAAATTCGAGGTTATTTCGTAAACGAGAAGCCGCAAGGAGGTAAACCGTGAAGCGGAGTATATTTACAAAATATATAACGGCGTTTCTGCTTATAGTATTTATAAGCTTTATGATACTTACCGTTATCGTAAGCTCTATGACGATAAAATCGGCAAACGAGCAGCGCGTTAACGTAGCGCAGAACACCGCCGTTTATATGCTCGCGTTTCTGGAAACGGAATATAATACCGTTGCTACCTCTTCCCACGCGCCCATGTCGTTTGAAATATTCGTAAGAGCGAGGGAAGAGCAGCTTTCCGATACAATTAACATTCTTTCCAAAAACGCGGAAAAAATGACTATTATGATAACCGATGGGGGCGGTGAAATCCTCGTTTGCACAGATAGCCTTTACGGCGGAGAAATAGACGACGAGAGCGTTACAAAAGCAATATCGGCACTGAAGGGCGAGCTGCTCTATACCGATATGGGCGGTATGCTCGAAGAAAAATACGGCGTATACGTCCTGCCCATGACGTATAAAGATTCCGGCACGGCGGCGGGCTCGCTTATAGTTTGCTTCAGCGCAAACGACGTAGACGACCTTACTATGAAAACGGTGCGCACGATCGTGCTTGCAAGCCTTTGGGTTATGATAGCGAGCTTCGTGGCTATTTACTTCATAACGGAAAAAATAGTAGACCCTCTGCGCCAGATGAGCTACGCCACAAAGCAATTTGCCGCAGGCAAATTCGACGTGCGCATAACCGTAGACGGCGAGGACGAAATAGCGGAGCTTGCGACAGCCTTCAACAGCATGGCGAAATCGCTTGCCGAAAGCGAATATACGAGAAGTAGCTTTCTTGCCAGTGTTTCGCACGACCTCAGAACGCCGATGACTTCGATTTCGGGCTTTATAGACGGCATTCTCGACGGCGCTATCCCGCCCAAAAAGCACGCGTATTACCTCGGCGTAATAGGCCAGGAGGTGCGCAGGCTTTCGCGCCTTGTTTCTCAGCTTCTCGATATTTCCAGAATGGAAGCGGGCAACAGAAAATTTGAAAAAGCACCTTTCGATATAAACGAAATGGCGATGTTTATACTGCTTTCCTTTGAATCGAAAATAGAGCAGAAAAACCTCGACGTAGAGGTTAAGGCGCCCGAGGGCAAGCTTTACGTTTATTCAGATAAGGATGCTATAAACCAGGTTATATACAATATCTGCGAGAACGCTGTTAAATTCTCGCGTGAGGGCGGCAAGTACAGGCTTACCGTTTCCGACGAGGGCAGCTTTGTGCGCGTGAGCGTATATAACGAGGGCGTTGGTATTTCGCCCGAGGATCTGCCGCATATTTTCGACAGATTTTATAAGAGCGATAAGAGCCGCGGGCTCGATAAATCGGGCGTTGGCTTGGGGCTCTATATCTGCAGCACGATAATGGACCATTTGGGCGAGAAGATATATGTTGAAAGCGAATACGGCAAATATTGCTGTTTCGTAGCCGAAATAACCAAGTATAAGGGCAAGCTGCCCCCGCCCGAAACGGAAAACAAGTAATATATAAAGCCCCGCGCATATGCGGAAATTGTTCACGTCCTTCTTTTTGGGCGTCGGCGCATATGCAACGGGGCGAAGCCTTGCTAACGTTATTCTATGCCGCAGAAGGCATTAGTTGACCGAAAAATTTTTTCATCAAAAGGAGAAAAACAAATGATTAAGATATCACCTTCGATTTTAGCATGCGATTTTGCCAGAATGGGCGAAGAAATCGCAAGAGTAGAAAAATTTTCAGATTACCTTCACGTTGACGTTATGGACGGTATTTTCGTGCCGAATATCTCTTTCGGTATGCCCGTTATTAAATCCATAAGAAAAGTGACGGATATTTTCTTCGACGTTCACCTTATGATAGACCGCCCCGAAAGATATATAGAGGAATTTGCCGCGCTCGGCTCCGACCTTATTACCATCCACTACGAAAGCACGGAAAACCCCGCGGAGGTTCTTAAAAAAATACGTACGCTCGGCAAAAAGGCGGGCATTTCCGTAAAACCCGGCACAGATTATTCCGTGCTTTTGCCACTTCTTCCGCTTTGCGACCTCGTGCTTGTTATGACGGTTGAACCCGGCTTCGGCGGGCAGAAGTTCATGCACGATATGATGTCCAAGGTAAGCGCTTTGCGCGAAGCTGTTGAAAAGGGCGGCTACGACATTGAAATAGAAGTAGACGGCGGCATAGGCAAGGAAACGGCGGCTATAGCAGCGGCGGCGGGCGCAAACGTGCTCGTGGCGGGCTCCTCTGTTTTTGGTGCAAGCGATGCAGAAAAGGCTATTGCCGAAATGCGCGCCTCTGCCGAAGAAGCTTACAAATATTGATTTTTACAGAGCCGTGAAAACGGCTCTGTTTTTCTTGCAACGCGAAGCCTTTTATGTTATAATCAAAACAGAATAGCGAATTTGGGGAGGGACTAATATGAACACAGGAGAAATTAATACGCTTGAAACAAAAAATAAGTGCGACGTGGCTTTTAACAGAGACGGCAAAATAACGTTTACCGACGGCAGAGAAATACCTTATAAGCACGGCGTGACGGAAGTAAAAGAAAGGCAATTTAAAAACAACGAAAGAATTGCAGAAATACGCCTCCCCGCAAGCATTGCCTCCGTGGGCAACAGGGCCTTCTGGGCTTGCAAGGGGCTTTTGCGCCTGGAACTGCCCGAAGGGGTAAAGGTCATAGGCCCTTGGGCTTTTGCCCTTTGCGAAAAGCTTGAATATATATCCTTTCCCACTACTCTTACAGAGCTTGGCATAAGCGCCTTCGGGCTTTGCTTTTCGCTTAAAAGCGTTTTACTGCCCACGGGCATTACTGCCGTGAGCGATTGGTGCTTCCACGCCTGCCCGCGCCTTGAAGAAATAAAAATCCCGAAAAGCGTGACGTCTGTAGGGGTTAACGCTTTCTTCGGCTGTATAAATATGAAGCGCGTTTTCTACGAGGGCACGGAAGAGGAATGGAGCAAAGTAAAAATAGAAAACGGCAACGAGGAATTTAAAAAAGCCGAGGTTCACTTTAATTGTAAATTTGTATAAGAAAACACAAAGTATATTTTAATAGTTGAAATTTATGCCAAATTATGATATAATCATATTCAAGATGAATTCACCGCGAAGGGGAAGGATATGAGCGAATTTAAAACGATAGAATGCAGATATTGCGGTAACCACGAGGAATCGCTCTTCAGAAAGAAGGGAGATAGCCTCGTTTGCAAATGCTGCGGCTCCTGGTACCAGTATAAAACCGATGCCGAAAGCCTGCGCTGCGAAATGGGTTACGGGCAATTGAGCGCATATAAATTTGATGAAGCCAAGATCACGTTTCAGAATACTGTACGCGAATTCCCGAACAGTATAGACGCGCGCTGGGGCTTGCTTCTGGCGCAATACCGCATAGTTTATATAAAAGGCTTTTATAAAGGTGTTTCAGAGCCGATATATTGCTTTTCCGAATATGATAAGTTCAGAACGCGCTACTTCCGCGGCGAAGTGGAATACAGCAAAATTCTGCGCCTTCTGGAGGATGACGACGAGCTACGCTACGATTACGAGGCGAAGGCGGAAAAGATAGACCGCGCTATAGATAATTTCAAGGCTTGCAAAAGCACTACGGAGCGCGACGTTTTTATCTGTGTGAAAATAAGCGCATCTACCGAGGGCAACACGCGCCCGTATAACGAGCGCACGCGCGATTATGAATTTGCGCAAAGGGTATACCTCGATTTGCACAAAAGGGGTGTGAACCCGTTTTTCAGCTTCGTCACGCTGAAAAACGAGGTCGATTCCGACGACCTTATCTGGCTCAACCTTGTAAAGAGCAAGAAAATGTTGCTTATAGGCAGCCGCACGGATTACCTCGAAAGCGCATGGGTCAAGAGCGAATGGAAGCGCTGGCTCTATATGGGCAGGGCAAAGGACCTTTACATTTGCGTGCTGAACGAGGGCGGAGAATCGCCGCTTGACGTTTTGCCAACGGAGCTGGCAGACAGCCAGATTTACACGCGCGATACGTACGATAAGCTGCTTTGCGATATTTGCGCAAAGGACGATGCTGAAACTGAAGTGGAAATGCTTGCGCGCCTGGAAGCTCAGTTGAGAATGAAATTTGAAGCTGAAGCGAAAATAAAAGCCGAATCAGAAGCCAAGGCGAAAGCCGAAGCAGAAGCTAAAGCGAAAGCGAAAGCCGAGGCAGAAGCTAAAGCGAAAGCCGAAGCAGAAGCTAAAGCGAAAGCCGAAGCAGAAGCCAAAGCGAAAGCCGAAGCAGATGCCAAAGCGAAAGCCGAGGCAGAAGCTAAAGCGAAAGCCGAAGCAGAAGCTAAAGCTAAAGCGAAAGCCGAGGCAGAAGCTAAAGCGAAAGCCGAAGCAGAAGCTAAAGCGAAAGCCGAAGCAGAAGCTAAAGCGAAAGCCGAAGCAGAAGCCAACGCCAATGCCCCCGCAAAAACAAAAACGGAAGATGATAAAGACGTTCACGGAAAAATAATTTACATAGACGGCAGAGAAGAAACAATACTCAGCGGTTTCACGAAGATAAACGCGGGAGCTTACTATGAAAACCCGAAAATAGCAAGTGTTATTTTGCCCGCAAGCACGAAGGAAATAGGCGACAGAGCGTTTGCCAACTGCGGCAACCTCAGAAGCATAACTTTGCCCGAAGGGCTTAAAACCATAGGCAGAAGCGCATTTTTCCTTTGCGAAAATATTAAGGACGTATACTATCGCGGCACGGAAAAGCAGTACCGAGAAATAGAAATAGGAAAATTCAATACAGTGCTTGATAAAGCCGCAAAGCATTTCGGCGCAAGCGGGCTCGACGGCAAGGTTGTATATGCCGACGGCAGAGAGGAAACGCTTAAATACGGTATTACTGAAATAGCCGATAAGGAGTACTACCAAAACTCCGAAATCGTGGGCGTTGTTTTGCCTGCGAGCGTAACTTCTATAGGCAGCGAGGCTTTTGCGGAGTGTGCGGCTCTTGCAAGTGTAGCTTTTCCCGAAGGGCTTAAAAGCATAGGCGAATTTGCTTTTACAGAATGCCCCTCGCTTACAGAGGTTGTTATACCCGATAGTGTAACCGAGATAGGTAAGCTTGCTTTCCGCTATTGTGAAAACCTGAACAGCGTAAAAGTGTCTGAAAGTGTGAAAGTGCTTGCGGAAAGCGTTTTTGAGGAATGCTATGCGCTTGAAAGCGTTAATTTACCGAAGGGGCTTACCTCGATAGAAAATTGGGCTTTCCATATGTGCCAAAACCTAGATAGTATGGTTATTCCCACAGGCGTTACGAAAATCGGTCAATATGCTTTCGAAAGCTGCGCTTTTGAGAAAGTACAGTTTGAAGGTACGGAAGCACAGTGGCGAAAAATTGAAATTGATGATACCAACGATGTTTGTAAAAACGTGGTTTTCCTTGGCAAAGAAATCGACAAAAAAGCGCCCGATGAAGCAAACGGGCAAATAGCCGACGCCGCTTCGCCAAGCGGAAAAAACGGCAAAATTATATACAAAGACGGCAAAGAGGATATTCTTGGCTACGGAAACGGAAAAATAAAAAAGGAATCTTACGCCAATAACGCGAATATCGTAAAGGTTATATTGCCAGAAAGCATAACGGTTATAGGCGATAAGGCCTTCTATAGCTGCACTTCGCTTGCCGGCATAACAATACCGTCAGGTGTAACTTCGATAGAAATGAAGGCTTTTGCCAACTGCGCCGCGCTAAAGGAAATAAATTTCGGCGGCACAGAAGCGCAGTGGCATAACGTAAGCGTTGCGTATGGCAACGCCGCGGTAGCCAAAGCGAAGGTGAATTTTGCAAGCTCTGCCGAAATACCCGAAAATACCGATGCGGCGAGAAGCGCCAAAGACGGTAAAATAATATATGCGGGCGGCAAAGAAGAAGTGCTTCGCCACGGTATTACCGAAATAGCGGCGAGCGCCTACTATGAAAAAGCAAATATAGTAAGCGTAGTTTTGCCCGAGGGGGTAAAGGCAATAGGCGACAGAGCGTTTGCAAGCTGCGGCGGCATTACGAGCATTACGCTGCCGAAAAGCCTTGAAAAAATAGGCAGAAGCGCCTTCTTCCTCTGCGATAACATCAAGGAAGTATATTACGGCGGCACGGAAGCGGCTTATAAAAAAATACAAATCGATAAGTTTAATTCGTCGCTTTCTGCGGCAAAAAAATATTTTGCCGAGAAAACGGTAAATATGCCCACGGCAAGAGATAGCTATAAAGACGGCAAGATCGTATACGCCGACGGCAGAGAAGAAAAAATCAAATACGGCACGCAGGAAATAGGAAGCTTGGCTTATGCACATAAGAGCATAGTGAGCGTGGTTTTGCCCGAGGGCTTGAAGCTCGTGGGCATACGCGCCTTTGAGGAGTGCAAAAGCCTTAAAAGCATAACCTTTCCCAAAGGGTTTGAGCAGATATGCCGGAGCGCTTTCGATAAATGCTCTGCGCTTAAAGAGATTGTTTTGCCCGAAGGCACGAAGATTATAGACGAATATGCTTTTTCCAACTGCACGGGCTTAAAGAGCGTGACCGCCCCGGATAGCCTTATTACTATAGGCGCAAACGCTTTCTGGAGCTGCATTGGGCTCAATAGCTTTAAAATCACGAAAAACGTAAGCAGTATAGGCGCGAGCCCGTTTTCCAGCGCAGGGTATGTTTCTCTTACGGTAGACCCCGAAAACAAGCACTATAAGATGGACGGCAACGTGCTTTACAGCGCCGACGGCAAAGAGCTTGTTGTTTGTACGCCGAGTGACGAAAAGAAGTTCATTATTCCTTTCGGCGTAACGAAAATACAGGCTTACGCTTTCTCGTCTTGCCTGAGCCTTACCGAAATATATATTCCGAACAGCGTAAATTCCATAGGCTCAGGTGCTTTTGCCAACTGCACTTCTCTTACAGGCATTACTATTCCCGCAGGCGTGACGGAAATAGCAACCGCTATGTTCACAGGTTGCCATTCGCTTAAAAGAGTGGATATTCCTTCCACGGTTCAAATAATAGGTGGAAGAGCTTTTTCGTGGTGTAGAAGTCTGAAAAAGATTGTTGTTCCCGACGGTGTGGTGAAAATAGGCTCCTATGCCTTCAGCAATAATAAAATCGAAGCGGTAACCTTGCCCGCGAGCCTTTCGCACATAGATTTCGGCGCATTTTCACAGTGCGATATGCTCAAAGATGTTTATTTCAACGGCAAAAAAGAGCAATGGGGAAAAATACGCGTAGATTCATATAATGAATATCTCAAAAAAGCTAAAATACACTTTAAATCGTTTTTTGGCTCTACAAGATAGAGTAAAAGCACACCATACGTGTGCTTTTACTGTTTTTTTGATGTTGACAAAACAAGGCATTTATTTTATAATGGAGTTAACAAAAAACATTTCCGTTTCAAGGAGATTTTATTATGAAACAATTTTCTTTTATTTTGATTGGTGCGGGCGGCAGAGGTATGACTTATACCCGAGAAATGCTCAAGATGCCCGAAAAGTACAAGCTTGTTGCAATGGCAGACCCGCTTGATTACAAGCGCGAAAGATGCATGAAGGAGTTCGGGCTTTCCGCAGAGCAGTGCTTTACGGATTGGCGCGAAATACTTTCAAAGCCGAAAATGGCGTATATTG
>JAFTNI010000239.1 GCA_017451975.1 Clostridia bacterium | reverse complement strand
TCGTGCCCTCAGGCAGCTCCATAATGCTGTCTATAATGCTGTCTGTAGTGGTCATGCGTATTTCTTTGCCGCAAACGGGGCAATGCGGTACACCTATGCGCGCGTAAAGCAAGCGAAGGTAATCGTATATTTCCGTAACGGTGCCCACAGTGGAGCGAGGGTTGCGCGAGGTGGTTTTCTGGTCTATTGAAATAGCAGGGGAGAGCCCGTCTATAAAATCTATATCGGGCTTGTCCATTTGCCCTATGAACATTCGTGCATAGGATGAGAGAGATTCCACGAAGCGGCGGTGCCCCTCTGCATATATGGTATCGAAGGCAAGCGAGCTTTTGCCCGAGCCTGAAAGCCCCGTGAAAACCACGAAGGAATCGCGCGGGATTTTCAGCTCTACGTCTTTGAGGTTATGCTCTCTTGCGCCTTTTATGTGTAAATATTTTGCGGGCATATTTTATCCTTTCTCCGCTTTTTTGCAAAAAGCTTGGAAAAACTTCGGTTAAGGGGTGAGATGGTCAGACTCCCTTTCGAGGGGGGCTTTTTATTTCAGCTTTGCTATGCTGTCGCGCAGGTATGCGGCACGCTCGAAATCGAGCCTCTGTGCCGCTTCGCGCATTTCTGCCGTGAGCTTTTCGCGCAGGGCGGCTTTTTGCTTGGGCGAAAGCTTCTTTTCCTTTGCCTTTGCCATATCGTCTTTGGCAGACATATTTATAACTTCGCGTACGTCCTTTATGATAGTTTTGGGCGTTATGCCGTGCTCTGCGTTATATTTTGCCTGAATTTCACGGCGACGGTTTGTTTCCGCTATGGCTTTGCGCATAGCGTCTGTTATTTCGTCGGCGTACATTATAACCGTGCCTTCCGCGTTTCGCGCGGCTCTGCCTATCGTCTGTATAAGCGAGCGCTCGCTGCGCAGGAACCCCGCTTTATCGGCATCGAGTATGGCTACGAGCGAAACCTCGGGTATATCAAGACCTTCGCGAAGCAGGTTTATACCCACGAGCACGTCGAAAACGCCCAGGCGCAGGTCGCGTATAAGCTCCTGGCGCTCGATTGTGTCTATATTATAATGAATGTATCTTATTTTTATAAGGTTCATTTCGAGGTATTCGGAAAGGTCCTCTGCCATTTTTCTCGTAAGCGTTGTTACAAGCACGCGCTCGCCCTTTGCCGTGCGCTTTCTTATTTCGCCTATGAGGTCATCTATCTGCCCCTCTATCGGGCGCACCTCTACCACGGGGTCGAGCAAGCCCGTGGGGCGTATTACCTGCTCTACAAGCTGGGTGGAGTTTTCTTTTTCGTATTTTCCCGGTGTGGCGGAAACGAAAATCGCCTGGTTTATTTTGCTTTCAAATTCGGGGAAGAAAAGCGGGCGGTTATCGTATGCCGAAGGCAGGCGGAAGCCGTATTCCACAAGGTTTTGCTTGCGCGCCTTATCGCCGCCGCTCATGCCCTCTACCTGTGGCAGTGTAACGTGAGATTCATCTACGAAAAGCAGAAAATCCTCGGGGAAGTAATCGAGCAGCGTGTACGGCGTGGAGCCCGGCTTTCTGCCCGAAAGCACGCGCGAATAGTTTTCAACGCCCGAGCAGAAGCCGACCTCACGCAGCATTTCAAGGTCGTAGCGTGTGCGCTCTGAAATGCGCTGTGCTTCTATAAGCTTGCCTTGCTCCTCGAAATATTTCACGCGCTCGTTCATTTCTTCTTCTATTTCCTTGAGCGCGGCTTCGCGCTTTTCATCGCTCGTGGCGTAGTGCGAAGCGGGGTATATGGCAACGTAGGAAAGCGAGCGCAAAACCTCGCCCGTAACGGTGTCGATTTCCGTTATGCGGTCTATTTCATCGTCCCAGAATTCAATTCTTATTGCGCTTTGCGAGGAAGCGGGCATTATTTCCACGGTATCGCCGCGCACGCGGAATTTATCACGTGAAAGCTCCATATCGTTTCGCTCGTAGCTTACGGAAATAAACTTGCGAAGCAGCTCGCCGCGAGGGCAGTACATACCGGGGCGCAGGGCGATAACAAGACTTTGGTATTCCGCAGGGTCGCCGAGCGTATAAATGCACGAAACGCTGGCAACTATTATAACGTCGCGGCGCTCGAAAAGCGCGCTCGTTGCGCTGTGGCGCAGGCGGTCGATTTCGTCGTTAACGGCGGAGTCTTTTTCTATATATTGGTCTTTGCCGGGTATATACGCCTCCGGCTGGTAGTAATCGTAGTAGGAAACGAAGTATTCCACGGCGTTTTCGGGGAAGAATTCGCGGAATTCCGTGCAGAGCTGGGCGGCAAGCGTTTTATTGTGCGAAAGCACGAGCGTAGGCTTGCCGCACCTTGCTATAATATTTGCCATGGTGAAGGTTTTGCCCGAGCCCGTAACGCCCACAAGGCTTTGCTTTTTATCGCCGCGCAAAACGCCCTCTACAAGCGCATCTATCGCCTCGGGCTGGTCGCCCGTGGGCTCAAAGGCGCTTACGAGCTTAAAATTAGCTTTTTCCATAAAGCCCTCCAAAAATTACCGTTCGGTGTGATTATATATTGATTATATTATATTAAATTATAAATGTCAACAAAAATATAAGGGCAACGCCGAAAATATTACGGCTTGGTGATATCGGTATATTTGTTGCCCGCAACGAGAATGTGCCCGAGAAAGCTTACGCCTATAAGCTCGAGTGCGCGCTTGGCTTCGCGCGTGGTATTTATATCCTCGCCCGAGGGGATTGCAAGGCCGTTCGGGTGGTTGTGCGCCAGCACGGCAAACGCCGCACCCGATGAAATTGCCGCTTCTATAAGCTTTCGCATGGTTATGGCGGCGGAATTTACACTGCCTTCGAAAATTTTCACGCAGTCTATAACCTTATATTTGTTATCCATAAGCAAGAGGTAAACTATTTCGTTTGTAGCGCCTATGTATTTCGCAACGAAATATTTGCCCACGTCCTTCATAGTCGGCAAAATCGTTCCGCTTAAGCTGAATGCCTCGCTCATATAGCGCTGTGAAAGCGCGGGCACGAGCTTTATAAGCGTTGCGGAATGCTCCTTTATGCCGTCTATTTTAATAAGCTCGGAATACGGTGCATCGAAAACCGCGGAAATGGAGCCGAAGCGCTCTATGAGCCTGTGTGCTATTTCGTTGGTGTCCTTTTGCGGTATGGAATAAAAGAGAAGCAGCTCCAGCACGTTGTGCGGCTCGAAATTTTCTATTCCCTCGCGCAGAAAGCGCTCTTTCATACGTTTGCGGTGGTGTTCGTGCATAAATACCTCTTTGTGATTTTCGTTTACTTAAAATATTTTGCGTATAACATTATAATTATACCATATTATTTTAATAATTGCAATTTTTAAGGGCGCTTTTCGGCAAAAAATAATGTTTTTTCGGGCTTTAGAAAAAAATTGAAAAAATATCTAAATAAACATTAATTTGGTATAGATTTTTTGAAAAATATGTGTTACAATAGATAATGTATAATTATGGTTAAATTTGAGGATTAGCGATAATGAACAAAGAAAACAGAAAAACAGAGAAAAAAGGCATATTCCGCTATGTTCCGCTTTGGGCACTCGTGCTCTTCGGCGTGGCGTTTCTCGCCGTTTTGACAGATATATTTTCGCGCAAAAGCATAGCCTTTGCCGATTTTGTTTCAGACACGGCAGGGAAGTTTATAAGAACCGTTTTTTCATACGCCACGTATATTTTCCCTTTTTCCGTGGCAGAGCTTCTTCTTTGGTTTTCGCCCGTTATACTCGGAACGGTAATTTACCTTGCCGTTAAATGCGCCGAAAGGTCATGGCACAGCTTTTGCCGCTTTGCTTCGGGTTTTCTTGCGCTTGCAACATGTGTATATTCGCTTTTTACTTTTTCTATAGGTGCGACGTATTACGGCACGAAGGTTGCCGAAAAAATGGGCATAGAGCGCCGCGACGTTTCCGCGCAGGAGCTTTACGATACGGCGCTGCTGCTACTAGAGGGCGCGGCAGCCGAGCTTGACGATGTTCTTTACCCCGAGGGTACTTACTCTGCCATGCCTTACACCTACGATGAAATGAACGAAAAGCTCAATGCGGCTTTTGCAAAGGTTTCCGAAAAATACGATGGTATAGACAAGCTCTATTCCCGAACGAAGCCCGTTATTTTAAGCCCTTATTGGACATACACTCACATTTCCGGCCTTTACACCTTCTTTACGGGCGAGGCCAACGTAAATACGAATTATCCCGACTTCATAATGGTCAGCTCCGCGGCGCACGAAATGGCGCACCAGCGCGGCGTTGTTTCCGAAGATGAAGCAAACTTTATAGCTTTTGTAGTATGCACGGCGAGCGATGACCCCTTCCTTCGTTATGCGGGTTACCTCGACGTTTATCAGAACGTAGCTTCTTCACTTGCCTCCGCCTCCTCCGAGCTTTATGCAGAGCTTGCAAAGAGAGTGCCGAAGGAAATAAGCGGGGATCTCCATGCATATGCGGTATTTTTTGAAAAGTACCGTGAAAACGTTGCCGCAGACGTTGCGGGCAGCGTGAATAACGCATATATTGAAAGCCACAACCAGCCTGCGGGCATAAAAAGCTATGGCATGGTGGTGGACCTTGTGGTTTCTTATATGCTGTACGAGGATTAAGATTTTGAGGTAATACCCGAAGATTTATTTGAACTTTTTAACAAAATTCCGTAAAATGAGTATAATAATGCTGAAAGGGTATTCAGCACTTTAGGGCGCGGCGTGGGTATGGCCGCTTGAATTGCGGAATAAGATCAATGTTTTAAGAAAGGTACACTGTAATGGAAAAGGTAATAATCGACGGCGGAACAAAGCTGGAAGGAACGATTACCGTAAGTGGCATGAAAAATGCGGCCGTGGCTGTGCTGTATGCTACGGTGCTTGCAGGTGACGTTTGTGTAATTGAAAATTTGCCGAATATCAGCGACGTTGTAATATCGCTTGAAATTCTTAAAAGCGTGGGCGCTACCGTGGAGTATATAAGCGAAACGGAAGTTAAGATCGACACGACGAACGTGCTCGATAAAATGCCCCCCGATAAGCTTACTAAAAAAATGCGCGCTTCCTACTATCTTATAGGGGCGACTCTCGGCAGGTTCGGGCATTCGATAATAGGCTACCCGGGCGGTTGCGACTTCGGCGTGCGCCCCATAGACCAGCATATAAAGGCCTTCAACGCGCTCGGCGCAGATGTAAGCACGGAAGGCAACGTGATAGAAGCCACGGCGCGCGAGGGCAGGCTTAAAGCGAGCAACATATTTTTCGACTGCGTAACCGTTGGCGGCACAATGAACGCAATGCTTGCGGCTGTGCTTGCAGAGGGCACAACGGAAATAGAAAACGCGGCGCGCGAGCCGCACATAGTTGCGCTTGCCAACTTTCTCAACTTCTGCGGCGCGAACGTTTCAGGCGCAGGTACAGACAAAATCAAAATCAAGGGCGTGGAAAAGCTCCACGGCTGCACGTATGAGCTTATACCCGATATGATAGAAGCGGGTACTTATATGATAGCGGCGGCGGCAACGGGCGGCAACCTTTACATAGACAACGTCATTCCCAAGCACTTGGAGGCTATTACGGTAAAAATGCGCGAAATGGGCGTTACCATCGACGAATACGACGACGGTATGCGCGTTTACTGCGAAGGCCCGCTTTGCAACGTAGATATAAAAACGAGCCCGTACCCGGGCTTCCCCACGGATATGAACCCGCAGATAGCCGTGCTTATGTGCCTTGCAAATGGCGAGGGCGTGCTTACGGATACTATCTGGGATAACCGTTTCCGCTACGTAGAGGAGCTGAAGAGAATGAACGCAGATATTGACGTGGAAGGAAACATGGCAACCTTTGCGGGCAGCACCGTTTTCAAGCCCGCCAGAGTGCGCGCGGTAGACTTGCGCGCGGGCGCGGCAATGATAATTGCGGGGCTTGTGGCAAAAGGGCAGACGGAAATAGACGATTTCTTCTACGTTGAGCGCGGCTACGATAATATTATAGAAAAGCTTCGCGGCGTGGGCGCACACATAATGAAAATAGGATAAAAAAGAAAAGACTTGCTTTTTGCAAGTCTTTTCTTTTTCGACAGTCTGAAAAATCTCCTTGTTTTCAAGGAGATTTTGGTATAAAAACCATGACCGAACGTGTAAGCCGGGTTCTGTCGAGAACGATCATCTATCTGCGATGTGCGTTACCGCACACCTTACCCGCAAAATGCGGGTTGCCGCCGCGCGCATAAGCTTTCGCTTCGGCCGGGCAGGCCTTCTGCGCGGGGCGTTGCTTCGGATAGGGTTTACATGGCACCCCCGGTTACCTGGGGGTCGGTGAGCTCTTACCTCGCCTTTCCATCCTTACCGTACTTGGGCACGGCGGTTTATTTCTGTTGCACTTTCCCGGAAGTCACCTTCGGCGGACGTTATCCGTTATCCTGCCCTGTGAAGCCCGGACTTTCCTCATGATAATACCTTTCGGCAACATATCACGCGATCGTTTCATTCGGTCATGGGTTTTAACTTTTGTTATTCCTCCTCGGGCAAGGCTGCCGAGGGGGTGGATTTTGTAAGCGCGTCGGCGCTTTTGGGTTTATTGTAGCTTATGCTTTCCGTCGGTCTTTCGTGGCGGTAGAGAACTACGGGCTCTTTCATAAAGGATTTTTCCGCATCTGCCCCGAACTTTTCAAACACTTCCGTATAGTAAGCGTCGAAGTAAAGCGTTTCCGTGGGTGATTTCACATATTCGCCTTTAAGCTCGCCCTTGTAGATATAATCGGGGTTGGGGCTTTCAGGTGTGGGGAAAAGCACGCCGGGTGCGCCCTTTTCAATATCGTAAAGGTCGATGCCCGAAAAGGCAACGCGAACGTATGTGTAGCGATTCTTTTCGAACGTTGTGAATTCGTAAGACGTATAGACGTTTCCAAGCTCATCGCGCAGAACAAACGTGAAGGGAAGCTTGCCAAGCATATCTGCCGTTACAACGTCGGCATCTGTGAAGGCTTCGCCAAGCTTTTCGCGTGTTTCTTCCGTAAGTTCCTCGGCAAGCCTGTCTATCGTGCTTTTGTTAAACCTTACCGTGAACTGAACTTCGTTTACGGCGGGGATATAGTGGAACTCGTAAATAGAGAATTTACCGTCTTTTTCAAATGCCGTGCCAACGTCCTGCGTGTATATAAGAAGGTCGTCGCCGTATTTTTCGTAAGCGGCGAAGGAATTTTCCGTCCATATAACCTCAGAGGCAGCTTTGGGAAGCTTGGAGGAGAAAATTCGCCAGAGAAGAATGGCAAAAACAGCAAATATAAGCAGATAACCGAACCATTTCAAGGCAAATTTCAGCGCACGAAGGCTGAATATTTTTCGTATAAGGGGGCGATTTCGGAATTCTTCGTTTTCAAGCTCTCGCCTGTAGCTACCGAAATCGTTAAAATCTTCTGCCAAGAAAAATCAGCTCCTTTCAAAAATCGTAATATATATATTATAATATGTTGTTGCAAAAAAAGCAATATTTCTTTTTGTAAACTTTTAATTAATTTTAAATTTTTTGTTTTTTTGAAAAAATAAAATATAATCATACAAATTTGATGTTGACTTTTGCCGCAGATATGATAAAATTCAATAAAAAGGAACTTTTTCGGAGGTAAAGAAAAATGCTCGAAAAACATCTTATTGCAAAAACAAGACCTTTGGCAAACCCCGCAAACATCGTGCTTTTCGGTGATTACCGCGTAACGGTGCTGGCAGACCGCCTTTTCCGTATAGAAAAGGACGAGGGGCGCATCTTCTGCGACGAGGCGACGGAGGCGGTGTGGTTCCGCGATATGCCGCCCGTTCCGTTTGAAGCAAAGGAAGAAGCGGGAGCGCTCAGAATAAAGACAGCGCGCGCAGAGCTTGTGCTTTGCGAGGAATTTGAAAAAAGCCACGTTATTCTCGGCGGCAGGAGGATAGCTCTCGATAACAGCGAAAACCTCGGCGGCACATACTGCACGCTCGATTGCTGCGAAGGCGGCGATCTTATAGATCTGAGGGGGAAAATCGAGCCGCGCCCCATTGAGCTGGACAGGGGCGTTGTGGCAAAAAACGGTGTTGCCGTGCTCGATTATACGAAATCCTCTGTGTTGCTCGAAAACGGTATGATAGAAAAGAAGCGCCGCGACGAGCTGGATATATATGTATTTGCATATGGGCGCGATTACCGCGCGGCTGTGCGTGCGTTCTACATGATATGCGGCGATACACCGAAGCTTCCCCGCTATGCACTGGGCAACTGGTGGAGCAGATATTACGCTTATACAGAACGCCAATACCTCAACGTGCTGGACAGAATGGAAGAACGCGACGTGCCCATAACCGTTGCTACGGTTGATATGGACTGGCATTGGAACACGCAGAACATCCAGGATAAGCCGGGTATAGAAGATAAAATGCCGCTTGAAAAAAGAAGCGGTGAAAACGGCGATTACTACGGCGGTTTTTCGGGCTGGACGGGATATAGCTGGAACACGAATCTTTTCCCCGATTACAAAGCGTTTCTGAAAAAGCTTCACGATCGCGGCTGTGCCGTAACGCTCAACCTCCACCCCGCGACGGGCGTGCGCTGGTTTGAGGATATGTATGAGGAAATGGCGCGTGAAATGGGCATAGACCCAGCCACAGAGCGCAAGGTAGACCTTGATTTCACAAGCGACAAATGGATAAACGCATATTTCAGAATTTTGCATAAGCCATATGAGCGCGACGGAGTTGACTTCTGGTGGATAGACTGGCAGCAGGGTCCGCGCGCAAAGGCGGCGGGAATTGACATTATGTGGGTGCTGAACCATTACCACACGATGGATAATGGCAAGGAAAAAACTCCGCTTATACTTTCTCGCTATTCGGGCATGGGCGCTCACCGCTACCCGCTGGGATTTTCGGGTGATACCCTTGCAACGTGGAAAACGCTCGCTTACCTTCCTTACTTCACGGCAACTGCCTCCAACATCGGCTTTACTTGGTGGAGCCACGATATTGGCGGACACCAGGGCGGCGAAAACGATAGCGAGCTTTACCTTCGCTTCGTTCAGTTCGGCGTTTTCAGCCCTATAAACAGGCTTCACTGCACGAGCGCGGAATATTGCACGAAGGAGCCGATTGCTCAAATGGGCGGGGCGGGGCTTATTGCCGAGGAATTTATGCGCATGCGCCACGCGCTTATACCGTATATCTACTCCGCTATGCTCGATACGCACGATAAGGGCAGAGCGCTTATTGAGCCGATGTACTACGAATACCCTGAAAAAGAGGATGCATATGACGCGAAGGGGCAATATATGTTTGGCACAGAGCTTCTTGTTGCACCCGTTACGACGATGGGCGACAAAAAGGGCTTAGCGCGCACGCGCATATGGCTCCCCGAAGGTACTTGGACAGATATTTTCACAGGCGACGTTTACGGCGGCGGAAGATGGGTAGACACTGTACGCTTTATGGAAAGTATACCCGTTTTTGCAAAAGCAGGCGGAATTTTGCCCCTTGACGCGCGCAAGCATACGAACAGCATCGCAGAGCCGGATAAGCTGAAGGTTATGATATTTAACGGCGACGGCGAATATACCTTGCGCGAGGACGGTGGCGAAACGAAATTCCGCACTAAGGCGGAAGAGGGCGCGCAGACGGTATTTTTCGAAGCTGAGCCCGGTGTGGCAGAGCGCAGAATTACGCTTGAATTCCGCAATATAAAGGATGGCAGTGTTTGCGTTTATGCGGACGGTGAGCCTGTGGAGGCGGACCTTCACATAGATGAATTCGTGAGCGTTTCTTTCGAAGCATTGCCGGGTGTGGCGTACACGGCGGAGGTTGCATACAAATCCGACGCGCACGCATACCGCAACGAACGCTACCTTTGGGCGCTTACACGCCTTGAGCTTTCCAATCGCGAAAAAGAAAAGCTTTGGCGCTTGCGCGAGCTCGACGACAAGGAGCTTATGCGTACCGTTATGACGTGGGAAGGGCTTACCGAAAACGAAAAGATAAGACTTACCGAAGCGTGGTAAAGTAAATATCTCAATGCCGCATATTTTGCAAAACCTGCGTTTAACAGAATTCGTGATGAAGGTAAATTTCGCGATTATTTAAAAGAAATAGATAGCTGGGAATAAAAAACGGAGGCTAGCAGCCTCCGTTTTTATATTACCTTAAATCGCACCCCGATTTTTCAAAAATATCGCGTGCTTTCGGATATTTTGTAAACAGTGCCTCAAGTGTGGGCTCTGTGTAGGTACGCTCAAAAATAACGTTCCGTTCCGGGCAATGGTTTTCTACGTCCATAGGCTCGGTGGTGTAGGTGTTTTCCACAAAATTGTTTTTCGTGTACTGCTCGGGCACGATAAACTGCGAAAAAGCGGGGCGTTGCGCGCCCGAAACAACGTTGTCGTAAACGTGCCAGTTGGAGGAAGAGCCGTCCAGGTAATATCCGCGCACGGTGCGCTTTACATCTTCGCGATATGCGAAATTATCGTGCATAAAATTGAAGAAGCGGGTGTTTTCCACCGTGCAATTGCCGCCAACGGCATATATAGCACCGCCGTCGCGCAGGAGCTGCATATGGTGCATTATTTTATTGTGTGAAATTTGTGCATCGCGTATATTTATAAGCTCGCCGAGGGCGCAGGAAAGCGCACTCCACAGCCAGCCGACGGAAACGCCCGAATATGCACAATATTCTATGGTGTTGCGGCAAATACTCACGCCGTCTACACGGAAAATGTGTATTGCGGGGGAGGAGGGGAACTCATACCCTATGCGGCGGAAAAGGTTGTTTTCCACGCGCGCGTCATAGCTGCAGTTTTCTTTTTCACGGGAAATTCTCGTGGGATTGCCTATGGAAATTGCGCTCATAGCGATATTTTCAAAGCTACAGGAGCTAATATGTATCATGGCAAGCTCTCCCATGGCGAGTATGCCGCCTGCGCCGAGCTCGTAAAATTTGCATTTTTTAGCACGAAATCTTCGCGTATTTTTTGCTATTACCGCCGCTTCCGCGACTTTGCCGTGCACACGCATTTCTACGTTGGCTTGCCCCGAAATATACCCGTTTTCGGGCACGTATTTATCTGTAATACCGGTGAAATCGAGGTTTTCTATGCTCACGCCGTCCATACCATCGAAAACGAGTAGCTTTTCGAGCACAGCATAGGAAAGACCTTCTGCCGTGCCGCTTTTGGGCTTATAGCAGAGCACGCCCGTGCGCACGTCGTAGCACCAAGAGCCTTCTATGAGCAACGAGGGGATGTTTGCAAGGAAAAATTCACGGTTCAATGGTTTTAAATATTTGTTCACACCATTTACATAGCAGTAGAGCTCGTCGGGCTTGATTTTAAGCAAAACGTGTTTTTTGCCTTCTTCATCGAGCTTTGTGCGCGTTTTATCTATGCCGATAACGTGGAGCGTGAAAAATTCCCATTCTACGTAAAGTGTTATCTCCGCAGAGCCGAGCTCGGCGGGTGCAAGAAGCTCTGCCGCCTCTTCGGGTATGTAGATGCCCTCTAAATTTTCGCTGTTATTACGCCTGTTTTCTTCCGAAAAGTTAAAAGCGTGTATAAAAAATGCGCTCCTGCATATGGGCAGACGCTTGCCGTGCAGGTAAAGGTCGCGCAGGGCAGGGAATTTTCCGTTTTCATCTTTTTCAAATTGATATGTATAATAGTTTGCGTTTTTGATGAACCTTTTCCCATCGAGTGCTTTTTGTGAAGTAAACGTGGCCTTTCCGTTTTCGCAGGTGATATAAAGTGATATATTTTCAAGCTCGGGGTTCTCCTCTTTGGAAAAAACGAGAGGGGAAGAAAGCACATACTCGCCGGCATCTAAAACAAGCTCGGTTTTCATATGTTCTTTAGGTTCGCATATGCGTGCAAAATTCAAAACAGCTTCGCGCGCTTTATATATATCGGAAAAACTTTCGCCGGTGTTGTGCAAATATATCATATCTGCCTCCTAATAAAATATTACAATAAAATTGTATCATATATGGCATTTTTTGTCAAGCAATTGAAAAAGAGGCAAAACAAAAAGAGCAGATTTTACTCTGCTCTTGATTTTTTGCAATTTATCTGTTAAGGATAAGCTTTGTGAGTTCAACGGGGGGAACGATTTCGCCGTCTTTGTAAACTCTCATATTGCCGGAAGCGATTTCGTCGATAAGAATAACTTCGTCGCCGTTGTAACCGAATTCGAACTTGATATCCCAAAGGTCAAGACCGATGGATTTGAGGTCGTCTGCAACGATCTTTGTGATAGCGAGTGTCTGAGCTTTGAGGCTTTCGAACATTTCAGCTGTCATAACCTTGAGCGCTACAAGACCTTCGCCTGTTACGAGCGGGTCGCCCTTAGCGTCGTT
>JAFTNI010000238.1 GCA_017451975.1 Clostridia bacterium | reverse complement strand
GCGGGCGAGCTTACGGGCTACATATGGAAGGACGCGAAAAACAATAAAGTCACCGTTTACGAGAACGAGCCGAAGGGCAAGCGCGATGCGAAATATATTGTTACGCGCTACCGCGTTGTGGGTAAGCACTCAGGGGGCGACGTGCTGGAGGCAGAGCTTGTTACGGGGCGCACGCACCAGATACGCGCGCATTTCGCCTCTGTCGGCCACCCGCTTGTGGGCGACGGCAAGTATGCTGTGAACCGCGACGACAGAAAAATGGGCTTTACAAGCCAGGAGCTTTATTCCTATAAGCTTGAATTTCTTGCCGACGAGCCCTCGCACCTCGATTACCTTGAGGGCAAGGTGTTCACAAGGGATATAAGCGATTTCCCGTTTGAGGTGAGAGCATAAGGTTTAACGATCAAATTGACCAAAAAAATTTCAAAAACCCCTTGACAAAGCCCATACGCGGTGGTATAATACTTGGGTAAAACAAAGAAGGACGTTCTCCGTTCTCACCTGACCGCAAGCGGCGCGTACGGGTTAATAAAATGTGATTTTTCTGTACCCTTGCCATCGTTGCGGCTATATGGGTTTATTATGTCATATTTATACGGAGAGCCTTCGTTTGGCTTTCCGTATTTTATTTTGTTATGGAGGTGCTTACCATTAGCACGAAAGAAAATCTTATCAACGAGGAAATAAAACTTCCTGAAGTTCGCGTCGTAGGTAACGACGGCGAAATGCTCGGCGTTTTCAAAATTGCAAAGGCTTTGGAGCTTGCGGCCGAAAAAGACCTTGACTTGGTTCTTCTCTCTCCCGGCGCCGTTCCGCCCGTTTGCAAAATAATGGACTATGGCAAATTCTGCTTTGAAAAAGAAAAACGCGCTAAAGAAGCGAAGAAAAAACAGCAGGTTGTCGACATTAAAGAAATCCAGCTTTCCTGCACGATAGGCGAGCACGATTTCCAGACGAAGCTTAACCACGCACACCGTTTCCTTAAAGGCGGCGATAAGGTTAAGGTCGTAGTAAGATTCCGCGGCAGAGAAATGCGCCACACAGAGCTTGGCGCGGAAATCCTCGCGAAATTTGAAAAAGGCTGCGAAGGTATTGGCGCAGCAGAGAAAAAAGCTGTTCTTGACGGCCGTAATATGACAATGTTCATAACGCCCGTGAAACAATAAATTTTGTAAAACTTGAAAGGAATATAAAGTTATGCCGAAGATCAAAACACACAAGGCTACATCTAAAAGATTTTCCACAACAAAGAGTGGCAAAGTAAAACTCAACTCTTCTTTCCGTCGTCACAAACTCGGAATCAAGACACCTAAACGCAAAAGACAGCTCAGAAAGAACGCTTACCTTAGCCCTTCTTTCGCAAAAACAATCAAAGCTCTTATCAACGACTGATAAGCGGGTAATTTTATTAGGAGGATACTGAAATGGCAAGAGTTAAAGGCGCGATGATGACTCGCAAGAGAAGAAATAAAATGTTGAAGCTTGCAAAAGGTTACTGGGGTGCTAAATCCAAACACTTCAAGATGGCTAAACAGGCTGTTATGAAGAGCGGTAACTACGCTTTCGCAGGCAGAAAAATGAAAAAGAGAGATTTCCGTTCTCTCTGGATCACAAGAATTTCCGCACAGGCTAAAGTTAACGGTATTAACTACTCCAGATTTATGTGCGGCCTCAAAAAAGCAGGTGTTACACTCAACAGGAAGATGCTTGCTGAACTTGCTGTAAACGATAAAGCAGCTTTCGCTACACTCGTTGAAACAGCTAAAAACGCTCTTTAATCAGAGGAAATAACAAACTGAAAACCAAGGTGCAAAGCACTTTGGTTTTTTGATGTCAAAAAACACAAACGGAGGAAAGTGAAATGCAGAAAAACTTAGAAATTATCACCAGCCGTAAAAACGCGGGTGTGCTCGCCGCTGCCGCGCTTGCCGAGAAGAAACAAAGGGATAAAACGGGGCTTTTCGCCTTCGAGGGCATAAAGCTTTTTTGCGATGCGCTCGGCGCAGGGATGGAAATAGAAAAGGTTTTTTTAACGGAGCGCGCCTTTGAGCGCTACGGCGAAAAGCTTGCGCCCGCAAATGGCAAGCTCGCACTTGTGAGTGAAGAGGTTTACGCAAAGCTTTCCTTTGAAAATGCGCCGCAGGGCGTTTTCACCGTTGCTAAAAAGCGCACGGAAGGGGAAAAGGCGCACGGCGCGCGCGCGTTTGCGCTTTTCCTGGATACGCTTGGCGACCCCGGCAACCTTGGCACGGTTATAAGGAGCGCAGAGGCCTTCGGCGCGGACACAGTTTTCGTGGGCGAGGGCAGCGCAGACATATATAACCCCAAAACCGTGCGCGCCGCCATGGGCTCGCTCTTCCGCGTAGACGTGCGCGCTTGCACGGATATTGCGGCAGATATTGCGAAAATGCGCGGCGAGGGCTTCCGCGTATACGCGGCAATGCTCGATAAAACGAGCAAAAGCGTTTGCGAGCTTGAGCTTGCAGAGGGCAAGGTGGGCTTTGTTATAGGCAACGAGGGGCACGGTGTGCGCGAAAGTGTGCGCGCTGCCTGCACGGGCAGCGTTATCGTACCGATGTGCGAAGGGCCCGAATCGCTCAACGCGGCAATATGCTCTTCGCTTCTTTCGTGGGAAGTTTTCCGCGCAAGAATGTGATTTAATCTGAATGGGAAGGGGTTTTAACATGGATACTGCGGTTTATTATATATGGCTTTCGCTTCGGTGCGGGGCGGGAAGTGAGGCGCCGAGCTTTCTGCTTTCCCACTTCAGCACGCCGAAGGATATCTATGAGGCAGACGAAGATGCGCTTGCACGCGCTCTGCCGGGCAGAGCAGGGCTCGTGGCCTCGCTTTGCGATAAGGATATAGAAACGGCGCAGAGAGTTTACGATTATTGCCTGCGCGCAAACGTAGGCATAATCACGCTGGAAAGCCCGCTTTACCCCGAGCGCTTGCGCTCTATCCATGCCAAGCCAATTGTGCTTTACTTCAAGGGCACCTTCCCCGACGTTGATAAAAACGTGCTTATTTCTTGCGTAGGTACACGCAAATGCTCTGAAAAGGGCGCGCGCCTTGCCTATACGCTCGGTGCAGACCTTGCCGCGGCGGGTGCGATAGTTGTTTCGGGTATGGCACTGGGCATAGATACTATGTGCGCACGCGGCGCGCTTTCCGCGGGAGGAAGAACCATAGCTGTGCTGGGCTGCGGTATAGACAGGGTCTACCCGCAGGAAAACAAGGAGCTTATGCGCGATATAATGGAGCACGGCGCGGTGATTACCGAGTATGCGCCCGGAATGGTGCCAAACGGCAAGCATTTCCCCGTGAGAAACAGAATTATTTCGGGGCTTTCGCTCGGCACTGTGGTTGTAGAGGCGGGGCGCGGAAGCGGCGCGCTCATAACTGCGGAGCACGCGGGCAAGCAAGGGCGCGACGTTTTCGCCGTGCCGGGCGACGTAGATAATAAGTTTTATATGGGCACGAACGACCTTATTTCCGAGGGCGCGAAAATGGTTCGCTCTGCTGCCGACATTCTTTCGGAATACGAGAGTGTTTGGCGCGGGCGAATATTTACCGAAAATATACATATTAATAAATACCGTGGCGAATATAACGGCGGCAAAAAGGAAAATATACCGCCGAAAGCCCCCATGGCGGTGAACGATTACTCCGCCGAGGCGGAGAAAAAGAAAACTCCGTTTTCGCTTTTCCGCAAGAAAGATACAGGCAAAAAACCGCGCGTGAGCGATGAAGACTTCATTCGCGCACATGAGGAAGCGGAAATGCGCGGCATATACGAGGAAGTGCTCGATTTTTCAGAGCTTCCCATAGCAGCAGACGCGCAGAGCGAAGGCATGGCAGAAGGCGCCGCTATGCTCGAGGGCTTCGAAAAAACGGTTTACGAAAATATACGCGGCACGCTCACGAGCGACGAAATAGCTGCTGCTGTGGCGAAAGCCACGGGCGCGCCCGCCGATACGGGCGCGGTGCTGGGCGCACTTACAAGCCTTGAAATAGAGGGGCTTTGCGAAAGCTTGCCAGGCGGTCTTTTCAAAAAAATATAAAAATTATAATCTGAGGCGAAATTATACTTGACAGAATGTGTTTTAAAAGTGTATAATTTTCATTGCGTATAAATTTACAGAGAAGGGAGATGGCTTTGTTACTGAACAAAGCGAATATATAATGCCAAAACTTGTTATAGTGGAATCACCCACAAAAGTGAACCCGATAAATTCATACCTCGGTGACGAATTCAAAGTAATTGCATCGAAGGGTCATGTAAGGGATCTTCCTAAAAGCAGCCTCGGCGTTGATGTAGACAATAATTTCAAAGTTAAATATATAAATATCCAAGGCAAAAGCGAGCTTATAAACCAGATAAAGAAGGAGGCAAAGGCGGCAGATGCCGTTTACCTCGCAACTGACCCTGACCGTGAGGG
>JAFTNI010000237.1 GCA_017451975.1 Clostridia bacterium | reverse complement strand
GTTAAAACAACCTAAACGGTTGTTTTAACGACGCGAAAGGCACGAAGCAAGCATTTTTGAAGAAAATCTGTGATTTGCGCGCAAAAATGCTATGCGCCTGCCGTGTCGCTCTCGATGTGTTCGCACAGAGGAGGGGAGTTTTTACCCATAATTTCATAAGGCGCCCTCTCACCGCTTCGCGGAGCTCTCCCATAGGGCGAGCCTCTTAAAGTTGGTTGGGAGCGAAGGAACTCCTTCCACCGTCTGCGACGGTCCCCCTCTCACTGCGGTTCGGTCACGCTCGGGGTCTTATAGCCCACCGGGCTATAATTCAATACCCTCGCGCCGCTACGCTACCTCGGGAGGGAGGCTAAGGACAGTCGGGGACACTTGTCCCTGCAATGTTGCGGAATTCATATTGAAAAATATTTATTACCGTGCTATAATAAAAGAAATTTGATTTTCTGAAATAATTAAAAGCGGTACTTCATAATATTTGGAAAGGAAGAGATATGGCGAAATATACTTGGAGAGAAGGAAATGTACCCGAAAATTTGAAAGTGACACAGGTATACGGTGTTATTTTTTCGCGCGATGGGCGTGTTTTGCTGAGCGTAGACGGTGGAAAATATTCTTTTATAGGCGGTCACCCCGAGGAATTTGACGGCGGAATGGAGGCTACACTCAAGCGCGAGGTGCTTGAGGAGGTTAATATTGAAATTGAAAATCCCATTATGCTTGGCTACCAGGATGTTGACGAGGAAAACGGCTTACCCGTTTACGCACAGGTGAGAATGGCGGCGCTTATTGCTTCGGTTGGCGAAATCCGCCCAGACGTTGACAACGGAAAAACATACGGCAGGCTGCTTGTGCCGCCCGCGCGGGCAATAGAGCTTCTTGGTTGGGGCGATATAGGATACAGGCAGATTACGGCGGGCGCCGAGGCTGCCAAAAAGATATTCGGGATAGATAAATTTTCCGAAAAAGAAAAATATATATAAAAAGCATCGGCTTATATGATGACATAAAGTGTATCTAATACATATAATAATTTGATAATATTTGTCGAAAATGTGCATTTACTAGAATTTATTGTGGAAAAGCATTGACTTTAAGTTGCTTTTGTGGTATCATTGTATATGCAGATTTATGTGCTGCCGCTTTTGGCAGGTATTGCGATAATGATTTTGTAGAATTTGACGCAAGCACTCGGCACTCCTCGCGGGTGTTGGAGGGTTTGCGTCTTTTTGAAAATGAGCGAGAAAACTGTATGAGAAGATATAATTCGAACAAAAAAACAGAATATTCTGCAAAAAAGAACAAGCGGGGCTACACTCTTCTGGAGCTTACCATCGTGCTTGCGCTTACCGCCATTGTAGCCACTATGGTTGTTTCTTTTTCCACGCTGGTGAGCAAGTACAATAAAGGCAGCAGGGCAGATTATGCCTTTTTCGAAGATTGCGCCGCGCTTAAAAAGCAGGTGACACAGCTTGTTTCTGAAAATGACGTTAAAGATAAAAGCTTTGACGTTACCGGAAATATTCTAACTATAGGTGAGGCACGAGTTTCGTTTTCAGAAGAAGGCTTGCTCAAACTTGGCGAAAGTGAATTGGGAAAATTTGAGGCTATAGACGGCGTTGAGTTTTCGGCAAATGATAAGCTTATCAAATGTACGATGCATTATATTAAGGATGGCGGCGCGCGCAAGGAAGTAAGCTTCGTTTTTTCGTTGCGTTGCGGTACTATTAATCAATGAGGGAGCTGCTCAAAATGACTGAAAATAAAGTGAAAAAAGGCGGCTTTACTATGGTCGAGGTCGTTATAGCTCTCGCAGTTGTTGTTATTGTGAGCGTTACGGCTATTGCTATTGTGTCATCTTCCATTACCGCCGGCATTGTTTCCGAAAACAAAACCAGAGCGCAGAATTTTGCAGAAAGCGCATGGGAAGCCTTCAAGGTTTCGGCGAACAATGAGGATTTTGAAAAAAATTTGGAATTTGCCGGGGGCGTGGATGTAACGTATAGCTCGGAAAATGATACATACACATATACATACACCTCCGAAAAATATAAATTTACGGCGACCATAACCGTTAATTTTACAGCTTCACCTAAACAGTTCAAGGTTGTAGCCGTAGATAACGACGGAGATGAAATTATAAGTTTAAGCTATGAAAAAAATTAAAAACATACTGAAAAGCAAGCGCGGCATAGCGCTTGAAAACGCAATACTTTTTTTGATAACCACGTTCACGCTCTGCGCTTTACTTACCACGTTCACGCTTATAGGCAGGTATCAATCCAATATAGAAAACACGGTGCTTAAAAGAAAAGTGGCGGTGGAGCAGATAGGCGAGGATTTTGTGGCGGGTAAACTCAAAGCAACCGATGCTTACGACAATTACAGCTATGTTAAATCGACGGAAGGAAATAAAGAAATCCTTAAAGTATTCCATGAATCAAATACAAGCAAAATATTGCTTTACGTTGAGTTAAGCGTAAACGAAGGTGCAGTCATTGTAACAAAGTGGCAATATAACCCTTCGGTCGATCCTTCCGAAAGCAATTCAAATACAACATCAACCGCTGCAACGACAGTTACAGCTACGACTACGGCTACAACGGTTACAACCCAAACCACAACTGCCGTTGCAACTACAACGGCTTCATCCACTTAAACAGTTTTACTGTTATTTTGTGATACGGAGAAAAAAATGGCAAAATTAAACTATTCAACAACAATAGCTATCGACTCTGTTCGTTCCACTTTCCATTTTTATTCTATGATAGGCAACGATAAGAGCACGATAAAGCATACCGTAAAAAACTATACGGGCGGACTTTTTAACGAAGAATTCTTCAAAAAGTTCAAAGATGCCGTAAGGGAATTTGCGGTAGATAACCCTTCGGAAACTATCAGAAAGGTTTCTGTTATAGTGCCCGATTCCGCCGTGCTTACAGACACGGTTAAGCTCCCCACACTCAGAGGTATGGCGCAGACAAAAAAAGCCCTGGACGTAACGCTCAGAGGTCTTTACCGCAACTATAACGATTTGCGTATGATCGCATACCCTGCAAACCAGAACAGACAGTATTCCACTTTTGCGGTATCTGCAATTCAGAAGTATATAATAACGTCTATCTACGCGGCTTGCTCCGAAAACAAGCTGCTGGTTGATACGCTTACCTTTGCTTCCAACGCTGCAGTGGCTGCCGCTGTTATGGCAAACCCGAAGCTTAAAAACTCCTCTTACCTTTTCCTTGATATAAAAGATATTTATTCAAGATTTGCTTTCGTTGTTAACGGCAAAACCGTTGGCTTCTATACGCTTCCTTTCGGTCTTGAATTTTTGAGAAAGCCGAAGGTTACGCAGGAGGATATGCTTTTCGAGCATATGTATGCGGAGCTTGTGCTTCTCAACGCGCGCGAAAAGGCAAAGGCGAAAAAGCTTACCATGATGCCGCTTGATAACGCAGACGACGATTTGACAGAAGAGGTTGAAGCCGAGGCGGAAGAAGCGGAAACCATACCCGCCGAAGGCGCAGAAGGCGAGGAAGGCGCTGCCGCTGAAACGGCAGAAGGCGCAGATGACG
>JAFTNI010000236.1 GCA_017451975.1 Clostridia bacterium | reverse complement strand
TTATGGACGATGAAGAGTTTACGAAGGCTATGCAGGACGGCACGACGATGGAAGAGCTCGATTTCATAGTTGAGCAGAAGCGCCGCAAGAGCCACGACGAAAACGAGGCTCAGCGCCGCGCCAACGAAGAAGCCGCGCGCCGCGAGGAAGAAGAGCGCAAAAAGCGCGAGGAAGAAATGGCGCGCGATGAAAGACCCTTTGGCGACATGAAATGACAATGAAAATGCACTTTGAAAAAGGTGCATTTTTGCTTGAATATGTTGAATTTTTTTCGCTGCTGTTGTAAAATATGGATAGAAGTATGCCGAACGGCAAAAAATAAGGAGCATCACTATGTCTTACATAAGCAGATATGAATACGAAAAAATGACGGCGGAAACGCGCGACGAGCGAATGAGCTGGTTCCGCGAGGCGCGCTTTGGCATATTTATACATTACGGGCTTTACTCCGCGCTCGGTACGGGCGAATGGTCGCAGGCGAATGAAAACTACACCGTAGCGGAATATGAAAAGCTCGCGGGTAAATTTGCACCGAAAGAGGGCTGCGCGCGCGAATGGTGCGAGCTTGCGAAAAAAGCGGGAGCGAAATACGTTGTGCTTACCACTCGCCACCACGAGGACTTTTCGCTTTGGGATTCCAAGGTGAACCCCTACAACTCTATGAACGCCTGCGGGCGCGACCTTGTGCGCGAATTTTGCGATGCTTGCCGCGAATTTGGGCTTAAGATAGGCTTCTATACCTCGCTTATGGATTGGCACCGCGAGGACGGCTGGCGATGCGCTTATGACAGAGCTTCGCGCGAGAGCTTTCTCGATTATATCGAGTCGCTCAATACAGAGCTTCTTACGAATTACGGAAAAATAGATATTCTTTGGTACGACGTTTCCTGCCCCCTGCACGGCGCAGAGGATTGGGACAGCATAAACAGAAACGCACGCCTTCGTGCTCTCCAACCGCATATTATCATAAACAACAGAAGCGGACTTCCCGAAGATTTCGATACGCCCGAGCAAGCTATACGTGCAAGTGAGCGCGACTGGGAGGCTTGCATGACTCTGACGCGCCTCGGATGGGGGTACGTGGACGAGGAGCAGAGCTTGCCGTTTATGATTTCTGCAAAGCAAATTTTGCGCGATATGCACATGTGTACCTGCGGCGGAGGAAACCTCTTGCTCAATATCAGCCCCGCGCCCGACGGCAGTGTTACGCCCGCAACGCGTGAGCGTATGGAGGCGGTGGGCAAGTGGCTTGCCGTAAACGGTGCGGCGGCATACGGCAAAAAGTTCCGTACAGGCCCTGTGTACAGCGCGAACACGCTCACGGCGGTTTCGGGCGACGATGGCGGAAAAACGCTCTATCTCTGGAACTGGGTGTGGCCGAAAAACGGCGAGCTTCGTTTCGGCGGGTATATGGATGCGCCCGCGCGCGTTTCCTACCTTGCCACGGGTGAGGAGATAGATTTTACGCACGATGGTCACAGAATTATTCTTCACGGCTTGCCCACGGAAGTGCCTGATAAAATTCTCGGCGTTACCGTGCTGAAAATGGAATTTGACGCGCCTCCGCGCCACGTTTTCAGAAGCTATTACCCGCAAATAACGGGCGGCACGGACTTTTCGGAAGGGAACCATAAGTGGTGAAAACAAAAACGGCTCAAACGAGCCGTTTTTTTGTAGCATGGGAAATTACGCTGGGGCTTGTTTACCGCGCGAGAGCCTTCGTTCCGTCACGCCGCTGTCATTCTCAAGCAGAGCGCCCTCATGGGCGCGCAGGGAAGAATTTTTTACCAAAAATAAAGAAAAAACAGTTCACAGATTATCATAATAGGTGAACCGTTTGCCTTTATTATAGGCTATTAATTCGCATTTGTCAATATAATTTGGCAAAAATTTTAAAATAATAAAGTTTTTCTTTGTTTTTTCTACCGATATTTGGTTTATTGTTAAATAAATTTACTACATTGGTTCATCTATTATGATATTAGAGGAACTTACCGCGCCCAAGTAGGTATTAACCGTTTAAAGCAAAATTTACACAAAACAAAAACATTTAAAAATTCAACAAAGGAGAAAAAACGATGAAAAATCAGAACAAAAAAGGTTTTACCATTGTAGAGCTTGTTATCGTAATTGCAGTTATCGCAATTCTCGCGGCAGTTCTTATTCCTACTTTCGTAGGCTTGGTAAATAAAGCTAATAGGGCTGCGGATACAGCTCTTGCAAAAGAACTAAATACCGCTATCGCAATGTCTGAAACAGATGTTGATACATTTGAACAGGCTATCGCAGCTCTTAGGGAAGGCGGTTTCATTCTTGCAAATCTAAATGCAAAAGCAGATGGTTGCTATTTCGTTTGGGACGATGAAACAAACCAAATTATTTATGTTGATGCAAATAACAAATTTGAAATTCTTTACAGCAATGGGCAGGCTTCCACAATCAGTGAGAAATGGATTCTTACGGTAAGCAATAAGTCGAAAGCGGAAGAACTTAAAGATGCAGAGCTTACTGTTGTTACAACACTAGCTAGTGTAAAAGACCTCGCGGATGCTCTTGTGACAGGAGGCGAAGTTTATATTGATGAAAGTGTTGTTTTGGACTATGACAACACGTTGCAATCTAGCTCTGATATTACAATTAACTTGGGCAATGCAAATCTTACTACAAATGGAACACTTGAAAATCGCACACCTATTTTCGCGAATGCTAATATTATGACAATTAACGGTGGCAAGATTGGCGCATCAGGAACAACAACAGCTACTGACACAGGCAAGGCAATTAGCAATGCAGCAATTGTAGGAACACAAGCAACTTTAAATATTAATGATACAGTGTTTAATTCAGTCACCGGAACAACAATTCATACAGCGGGCATACTTAATGCGAATAATATTACCATTGATATTGCAAATGGTCGCGGTATCTCTATTGGCAGTCACGGTTCTGCAACACTTAACGATGTTACGATAAACGCGCACTCTGATTCATCAGAGAAAAGCGATTGGTATGGTGCGCTTTGGGTTTCTAACTATGGTGATGGGTTTGGTCACACAGTTGGTGAAGGTGAAACACCTTCTACAATGATAATTAATAGTGGTTCCTACACTGGACATTCTTATGCTGTGCGTGTGTATTCTGGTGAAATGTACATAAACGGTGGTGCATTTGTTGCAAATGGTTGTGACGCTGCGAAAGTATTTTGGATGGACCAAGCGGGTGCTAAAATTGTTATTACGGGAGGTACTTTTAACGGGCATACATTTGAACAACTTTGCGATGAGAACTATGATGTAACGTGGAAAGACCTCTGTATGGATGAGTATACTGTGGATATAAATATGGTTAACGAAAAAACAATTGTTACAATTTCAAGATAAATTTAAACTCAATTTTCTATAAATATACAATGTGGCTTATTAATACTTAAATAGTTTTTGTGTTTTGTTTTGCCGAAAGGCCAATAGACGGAAGGTTTTACCTTTCGTCTATTGGCTTTTTCAGTTATTTAACGTCGTCTTTCATAATGTTTGCAAGGGGGTGGCTTTCCACGGCTTCTTCAAGCTTTCTGTCGCTTACGTGGGTATATATCTGCGTGGTGTTAAGCTCTGAGTGGCCGAGGATTTCTTTAAGCGAAAGCACGTCTACTCCGCCTTCCTGGTACATGAGCGTTGCCGCTGTGTGGCGCAGCTTATGCGTAGAAAAGTGCTTGTATGAAAGCCCCGCCTGGTCGAGATATTTATACACGAGCCACTGCACTGTTTTTACGCTTATTCTTTTGCCCAGGCGCGAAATAAAGAGCGCGTTTTTATCTTTATCCTTTATGTTAGTTATATCGCGCGCACGCACCAAAAGGTAAGCGGAAAGCGCGCTTTTGCAGGCTTCGTTAAGGTAAACTATGCGCTCCTTGTTGCCCTTACCGAGAACGCGGAGCGAGCGCATTTCACGGTCTATATCGGAAAGGTTTATGCCCACCAGCTCTGAAAGTCGCAGGCCGCAGTTTAAAAACAGCGTGATGATGCAGTAATCGCGGTCGCGGTTTTTGCTTTCCTCGTCGGCAACTACGCTGTGAAGAAGGTCTTTACTTTCAACCACGGAAAGGTGCTTGGGCAGCGACTTTTTCTTTTTGGGCGATTCTATATCTGCCGCGGGGTTAAGCTCTATGACCTTTTCGCTTACCGTCATATATTTGAAGAACATACGCAAAGCGGAAAGCTTGCGGCTTCTCGCCGCGGCGGAGTTGCCGCGCGCCTGCGCCGTGTATGCCATAAACTCCAATATATCTATCGTTTTTATTGTTTTGATGAATTCCTCGTCAACGCAGGCGATGGAAATTTCGTTGAATTCCTCGTCGTTTGGCGAAATGCCCTCGCGCATGGCTATAAGGAAGCGGAAGAACGTGCGCAGATCCAGCCCATATTCCTCCACGGTTTTTTTCGAGCGCCCCTGTATTACCAGCTTGTAGCGCAGAAAGCGCTCCACCACAGGGGATTTATCTTTTGAATTTGTTATATTTGCTTGCATAATGGTACACCGCCGAATAAATTTGAATTATACAAAATATTGTAGCATATTTTTCTGAAAATGTAAACTTTATTTTAAAAATTGCAATAATTTTATAAGTACACTTGCGGAAAAGGAAAAAAGGTGGTAAAATTATAAAAGTAAAATACTTTCAGGAGTTAAATTTATATGAAAATTCAAAAATTTTTAAACGACTACGGCTATACCGCGGTCAAGCTTATTGTAACTCATATCGCTATGTCGATTTTCGGGCTCATGCTCTATTTGCCCACGGGCGGCAGCCCCATGCTCGGCGGTATTTTCGGCATAGTTTCCGTTATTTTCTATTTCTTCATGATAAATAACGATATAAGCAAAATAGGCGCAGAGGATGCCGTAAAAATAAGGGGCGGCAAAACCGTGGCGCACCCCGCAAAGGGCTTTATTATAGGCGCTATATCTGCAATACCCGATTTTATAATTTGCGGGCTCTACCTCTTTTTCTGGTATTTCCAGGGCTATGAATGGGCGAAGAGCGCAAGCGTTATTTTTATGTTCATAGGCGTGCTTTGGGAGGGTGTGTTTATGGGCCTTACCAGCTTTGCCGCAAAAAGCGGCCCCATCATTTTTGCCTGCATACCCTTTATAATCATACTTTTTGCGGGCATTTCCTATATTCTCGGCTCTAAAAACATAAACCTCATTCCTCTGGACGATAACCCCGAGGAAGAGGAGCGCAAAAGAGAAGCTAAAAAGAACAAGAAAAAATTTCTCTCTTTTTCCAAGCCCGAAAGCAAGGACGATGAGGACGAAGACGAGCTTATGTAAAACAAAATCCGCATAATAAGCGATGCCGCCGAATATATTTTTCTAAAAAATAGAATTCGGCGGTGAATATTTTGAAGGGAAAAAACAATTTCTTTTGGCGGAGGATATCGTTCCTTTTCGGCTTTTCGGTAATTTGTATGCTGATTGTGAGCGTGGCGTATTTTGCGGGCGAGCAAGTGGCTTTTATGGGCACGGAGCAAGACGAACCCGCGAGCGCGAAGGATAAAATAACGGTGATAATCGATGCGGGCCACGGCGGGCGCGACGGCGGCGCCTCCACGGAAAGCGGCGTGCTTGAAAAAGACCTCAACCTTGCCGTGGCGCTGAAGCTGCGCGCGCTTCTTTCGGAGCTTGACGTAAACGTTGTAATGACGCGCGAAACCGACGTGATGCTTGCAGACGAAAACAGCGCGCACAAAAAGCGCGACGACCTCGCCGCCCGCCTTAAGCTCGCGCGCGAGCAGGAAAATTGCATTTTCGTAAGTATACACATGAATAAATTCCCCGTGGAAAAATACTCGGGGCTCCAGGTCTATTATTCAAAAAACAACGCAGAAAGCCTTTTGCTTGCAGAAGCGATACAGCAGAAGGCGTGCGAATTTCTGCGCAAGGGAAACGCGCGCACGGTGAAGGCGGCAGATTCCTCTATATACATTCTCCACCATATAGAAGTGCCCGCAGTGCTTGTGGAGTGCGGCTTTCTTTCCAACCCGGAGGAGGCGGCGCTGTTGCAAACCGAAAGCTACCGGAATAAGCTTGCGGCGGTGATATTTGCCGCAGTGGCGGAGCATCTGGCGGAGGCTCAGTAGGGGAGGGGCTTGCTCCTCCCGCAAAGTCTGAACGGAAAATATTTTTTTGCGAACGAAAAAAACAGAAAGCGGTTTGCGCGCTTTTTGCGCCGGGAAAGCGCATTTATATTGCCGATAACGGCGATTTTGTGTCTGGGGGTATGCTTTATGCCGCAGATATTTTTTGAAAATGGCATAGGTACGGGGGTAGGGTCGCTGCTCTTGACCGGTATATTGGCGTGCATTTCGGTAAACGACCTTTATTATCTGCATTTTGCTAAAAAGCGTGATTGAGCAGGGCATACGACCGACGGTCGCCTCTGCAAAAACGCACAAAAGCTTGCCTCCGCGGTCATCTTGAGCGTAGCCGAAACCCGAAGGGCAAACGGCAGAGCCGTTTGGATCTCGCGGCGGTAAAATGTTAGTTTATTGCTCCCCTTCCCCCACTTGGGGAAGGCTTCACGCTCTGGAAAAATCTCCACAAAAATCAAAAGAACGGAAAATAAAATTATGAAACAGAAAAAAGTATATGTCTGCACGGAGTGCGATTACCAAAGCCCGAAGTGGCTTGGTAAATGCCCCACCTGCGGCAGCTGGAACACGTTCACGGAAGAAACGTATGAAGAAGAAAGCCCTGCCGCAAAAAAAGAAAACTCGCACAGGACTATGCTTGTGCGAAACGAAAACGATTCCGAACCGCAAAAGCTTTCCTGGGATAACCTGCCCGAATATATACGCTCGGGCACGGGCATGGCAGAGTTTGACCGCGTGCTGGGCGGCGGTCTTGTTGAGGGCAGTGTCGTGCTTATTTCGGGTGAGCCGGGCATAGGCAAATCCACGCTTCTTATGCAGATATGCGCCGCACTTTCCAAAACGAAAACCGTGCTTTACGTTTCGGGCGAGGAATCCTCTGCGCAAATATCTATGCGCGCAAAGCGCCTGGGCGTAAAGGGTGACCGTATTTACGTGCTTACGGAAACGAACGCGCAGAAGGTGCTGAACAAATCTGAAAAGCTTGCGCCCGATATCATTATAGTGGACTCTATACAAACCATGTACCACGTGGAAAGCGCGAGCGTGCCGGGAAGCGTTACGCAAATACGCGAATGTGCCTCTATGTTCATAAACAAAGCGAAAACCGACGGCACGAGCGTGCTGCTCGTAGGCCATGTGAATAAAGAGGGCACTATAGCGGGCCCGAAGATACTTGAGCATATGGTAGACACGGTGCTTTACTTTGAGGGTGAGCGCAGGCAGAACTTCCGCATTATCCGCGCGATGAAAAACCGCTTCGGCTCCACGAACGAAATAGGCGTTTTTGAAATGCGCGATACGGGTCTTGCCGAAGTGCCCAACCCCTCGGAAATGCTGCTTGCCGATAGGCCGCAGAAAACCTCGGGCAACTGCGCCGTGTGCGTTATAGAGGGCACGCGACCCATTATAGCGGAAATTCAGGCGCTTTCCACGCCAACTGTTTTCCCCGCGCCGCGCCGAATGTCCACGGGTATAGATTATAACCGTGTTTCGCTTATACTCGCGGTGCTTGAAAAGCGCCTGGGGCTTCGCTATTCCACGGCAGACGTTTACCTCAACGTAATAGGCGGCCTGCGCATAGAGGAAACCGCAAGCGATATGGGCATGGCGCTTGCGCTGATATCTTCCATGCGCGATATAGAAATTCCCGACGACCTGCTTTGCTTCGGCGAGCTTGGGCTTTCGGGCGAATGCCGCGCCGTTACACGCGCGGAGGACAGAATAAAAGAAAGCGCGCGCCTGGGCTTCCGCACGATAGTCGTGCCGTACCGTTCCGTAACGAAGGCGACGAAAATACCAGAAGGGGTAAATATCGTTGCGGCGAAAAGCGTTTTCGACCTTTTGCCGCTTCTGAAAAGAAAAGACGAAGCGAAATGATGAAAAATAAAAACAAATGTTCGCTAAAGCCTTTACAAAACAGGAAAAATATGGTATAATATAAGTACTTGCGAAAGCAAGCGAATAAAATTTACGTTCCCTTGATTATCTGAAAAATCGTCGGAGGGCGCTCTTTGGGCGCGTTTAAGGAGATGATTTTTATGAAAAATAATTTTATGAGGGGTGGGCTTTATGCTTGAATTTTCCGCTGAAAGAATCGTGAAAATCGAGGAAAGGGAAAAAAGCAACTCCCACCGTATAGAAAAGCTGTAAATCCTTGCCGAGGCGATATATTTGCAGAACGAAAATATCGCGCGGCTCGTGGAAAAGCTGGAGGCGACGAACAGCGCGCTCGACGCGCACGAAAAAAGGCTTTCGGAAATAGAAAAGCTGCCGCGTATGCGCGGGGAAACGGTGTTTTCCTCCGGCATAACGGCGCTTGCAAGCGCCGTGGCGGGCGCACTCGTAACAATGTTCTGGGGATAAAAAACGGCTGTGCGGAAGCACAGCCGTTTTTGTTTGCGGTTTACGGGCTTGATTCTATAAGCTCCGAAACCGTTACGAATTCATAGCCCTGCGATTTAAGGTATGGCAAAAGAAGCTCCAGCGCTTCCAGCGTAAACGTGCCGTCGCGAGTGCAATCGTGGAAAAGTATTATACTGCCGAACGTGACGTTAGCTTTCACGTTTTCCACAATTTCGTCGCGCGGGGATTTAGCCCAATCCATCGTGTCTACGGTCCAGATAACCGTTTGCTTGCCCATGCCCTCTGCAATGCTGACAATATCCTTGGAATAAGCTCCCTCGGGCGGGCGGAAAAGCTTCGGGCTTTTGCCCGCGGCTTTTTTTATTGCCGCGTCTGTGCGCTCTATTTCCTCTTTTATTTCCGCCACGGTAAGCTTTGAAAAGCGCGTGTGCGTATAGGAATGGTTTGCAAGCTCATGGCCGCCCGCGCCCTCTGCGGCGACGATTTCGGGGTACGCCTCGGCGTTTTCGCCAACGATGAAAAACGTGGCTTTTACGCCATGCTTTTCAAGCAGGTCAAGTATTTTCGGCGTTTTCACAGGATGTGGGCCGTCGTCGAACGTAAGTGCTATTTTTTTGCCGCAAGCCGTCGTGCCGGAGAAAATAACGCCATCTTTTTTCGGCGGTGCGGCGGCAAAAGCCATTTTTGCGGAAAAAGCCGCCGCAGCAGCAAGCGAGAGAAAGAAGCATAAAATTCTTTTCATAGGCATTTACTCAAAAAAGCTCGGAAAGCGTGCCGAAGCGAAAGCCCCTTGCTTCCCATTCCGTAAGGAGCGCATCGAGTATATCCGCGTTTGTTTTGGAGGTGGGATGGAGCAATATTACAGCGCCGTTATGCGTGTTGGCAAGCAGAAGCTGCTTCGATTTTTCGGGCTCGGGCTGCTTTTCATTATCCCAATCGGCGTAGGCAAGGCTCCAGAAAACCGTTTTGTAGCCAAGGCTTGCCGCAGCGTTGAGGTTGCGCTCGTTAAACCTGCCCTCGGGCGGGCGGTAAAATTTGGCGCATTCCACGCCCGCGCGCTCGCGCAGCACGTCCTCGAGCCTTGCAAGCTCGGCGGCAAATTGCTCGTCTGTCATTTTGGTCATGTCCTTGTGGCGCGCGGTGTGGTTGCAAACAAGGTGCCCCTCTGCAGCCATACGCTTCACAAGCTCCGTGTTGCGCACGGCGAGGTTTTCCAGCACGAAGAAAGCGCCGTGCGCTCCGTGCTTCGCAAGGACGTCGAGTATGCGCGCTATGTTACCGTTTTCATAGCCTGCGTCAAACGTGAGGTATATCACCTTTTCCTCGGCGTTTTTGCCTATATACGCGCCGCCGTGCTCGGTAATAAAGCTCATATCTGCTTCCGCCTCGGGGCGTGCGCCGCCCTTTGCACGCTTGCAGTACCAGTTATATGCGCTTGCGCCGTGCACGCTTACTGCCGTAAAGCATAGGCAAAGGCAAAGCGCAAGAAAAAGCTTAAATTTTTTCATATGAAAAATCCTTTCTTTCGGTTTTTCCTTAAAAGTTTTTGCGCGCACGGCAGGTTTTACACGGAAAAATTATTGTTTTGCAAACCATATTGCTCCAAAACTTGATTTTTTTGTTTTTATGTGATATAATAAGCGCTGTGCCGTTTACGGCAAAAGAGCCTTTGCTTTAATGGCTGAATTTCAGAAAAGAATTTACACATCGGAGAAATATTATGGCAAATATAAATATTGTACTCGTAGAGCCCGAAATTCCGCAGAATACGGGCAATATTGCGCGCACCTGCTCTGTAACGGGCGCGGCGCTGCACCTTGTAAAGCCGCTCGGCTTTGAAATCGACGATAAGAAAATGAAGCGCGCGGGCCTTGATTACTGGCACGAGCTTGAAATATATTACTACGAAAACCTCGCGGAATTTCTGGAGAAAAACAAAGATGAAAACCTTTACTTTTTTTCGAAGAAGGCGAGCCATATCTATAGCGAAATAGAATACCCCGAGCGCGTTTTTCTCGTTTTCGGCAAGGAAACGAAGGGCTTGCCCGAAGCGCTTCTGGAAGAGCGCTTCGAGCGCTCGCTGCGTATGCCCATGCGCGCGGGAAGCCGCTCGCTTAACCTTTCCAACACCGTGGCGATAGCCGTTTACGAGGTGCTCCGCACGCGCGATTTTGCAGAGCTTAAATGCGACGGCGATATTATACGCGAAAAAATGGGTTAAAATTTTTAAAAAATCTTATTTGTTTACAAAATAATGTGGTTTTCTCGATAAATATATGGTAAAATAAATATAATACGGTTTTATTATTTGAATTTTGTGGAGGTAATATGTCTTTAATTGAAAAAATATTCGGAACGTACAGTTCCAAGCAGATAAAAAAAATAGAGCCCACCGTTAAAAAAATAGAGGCTCTTGCAGATAAATACGCGGCTATGAGCGATGCAGAGCTCCGCGCCGTAACGCCCGCCTTCCGCGCGCGCCTTGACGCAGGCGAAACGCTCGATGCCATTTTGCCCGATGCTTTTGCCGCCGTTCGCGAAGCGGCAACGCGCGTGCTGGGCAAGCGCCCCTTCCTCGTTCAGCTCATGGGCGGTATCATACTTCACCAGGGAAGAATTGCGGAAATGAAAACGGGCGAGGGTAAAACGCTCGTTGCAACGATGCCCGCTTACCTCAATGCGCTTACGGGCAAGGGCGTTCACATCGTAACGGTGAACGATTACCTTGCGCGCCGCGACAGCGAGGAAATGGGCAAGGTTTACGGCTTCCTGGGGCTTACCACAGGTCTTATCGTTCACGAGCAGTCCAGCGAGGAAAAGAAGGCGGCATACGCCTGCGATATCACGTACGGCACGAACAACGAAATCGGCTTCGACTACCTGCGCGATAACATGGTTATTTATAAAGACAGAGTTGTTCAGCGCGGCCACAACTTCGCTATTGTCGACGAGGTAGACTCCATTCTTATAGACGAAGCGCGCACACCTCTTATAATTTCCGGTCAGGGCAGCGCTTCCGACGAAATGTACGGCAAGGCAGATTCCTTCGTGCGCTCGCTTCGCGCGCTCCGCATAAAAGAAAAGGACTCCAAGGAAGATTACGACGAGGTAACGGAAGATTACATCGTAGACGAAAAGGGCAAGCGCGCAACGCTCACCGCGCGCGGCATTGAAAAAGCCGAAAGATTTTTCGGCGTGGAAAACTACGCAGATATTGAAAACGCAGACCTTACGCATTATGTAAACCAGGCGCTCCACGCCCACGGTGTTATGAAGCGCGATGTAGATTACGTTGTTATGGAAGGCAAGGTGCTTATAGTCGATAGCTTTACGGGCCGTATTATGCCCGGCAGACGTTTTTCCGACGGCCTTCACCAGGCGATAGAGGCGAAGGAAAGAGTTAAAATAGAAAACGAAAACCAGACTCTTGCGACTATAACGTTCCAGAACTTCTTCCGCCTTTACGCGAAGCTTTCAGGTATGACGGGTACGGCGCTTACGGAAGAGGAAGAGTTCCGCGCTATATACAGCCTCGACGTTGTGGAGGTTCCCACGAACAAGCCGATGATAAGACGCGACCACAACGATGCCGTTTACAAAAACGAAAAGGGCAAATACGCCGCTATCATAGAGCAGATAAAAGAGTGCCACGAAAAGGGCCAGCCCGTGCTTGTGGGTACGGTTTCCGTAGATAAATCGGAACTTCTTTCGAAGCTTCTTTCCCGCGAGGGCATAAAGCATAACGTGCTCAACGCGAAGTACCACGCAAAGGAAGCGGAAATCATCGCCCAGGCGGGTAAATACGGCGCCGTTACCATTTCCACCAACATGGCGGGCCGCGGTACGGACATTATGCTCGGCGGTAACGCAGAGTTCCTTGCAAAAACAGAGCTTCGCAAGCTCGGCTATAACGAAGAAGAAATTCTCGCTGCTACAGGCGCTGCGGAAAATATCGGCGAACGCGAGCTGGAAGCGCGCGAAATTTACCGCGAAAAGCTTGCTTTCTATAAGGCGGAAATTGCGCCCGAGGCAGAAAAGGTTCGCGAAGCGGGCGGTCTCTTCATTCTCGGTACGGAGCGCCACGAAAGCAGACGTATAGATAACCAGCTGCGCGGACGCTCGGGCAGACAGGGCGACCCCGGTGAAAGCCGCTTCTACCTCTCTTTTGAAGATGACCTTCTTCGCCTTTTCGGAAGCGAGCGAATTATGGGCGTTGTCGATAAGCTCGGCTTGCCCGAGGACCAGCCCATAGACGCGGCTATTCTTTCCGGCACTATAGAAAACGCACAGACGCGCCTTGAGGGCGAAAACTTCAACAGACGTAAAACGGTGCTTGATTACGACGACGTAATGAACCAGCACAGAAACGTTATTTACGGCGAGCGCAGACGCGTGCTCGACGGCGAGGATATAAGCGAAACGATAAAGAAGATGGTGGCGGGCAGTATTGCCGACGGCACCGCAGAAAGCATAGATATGGAAAGCGGCAAGCTCAACCTCGACGCTTTGCGCAAAAACCTTTTCTGGATAATCGGCAAGGACGACTTTGCGGAAGAAAGGGAATATACGCAGGCAGAGGTTACGGAGTTCCTCACCGAGCGCGCAAACGGCATTTATGAAAGACAGCATACGGTTTTCGGCGAGCAGATACGCGAGCTTGAGCGCGTTGCGCTCCTTCGCGCGGTAGATACGCACTGGATGCAGCACCTTGACGCTATGGACGACTTGCGCGGCGGTATAGGTCTTGCGGCGTATGCGCAGAGAAACCCGCTTAACGAATACCGTATTGCGGCAGGCGAAATGTTCGACGCTATGATAGCGAATATACGCGTGGACACCGTAAGAATGATACTTTTCTCGCGCCCGGTAGAGCAAATAAAGCGCACGCAGGTTGCAAAGCAGCGCGAAGCAGAGGCGGCGGCTGTGGGTGGTGAGAGCGCGGTAAAACGCCCCGTTGTTAAAAAATCCTCCGAAAAAGTGGGCAGAAACGACCCCTGCCCCTGCGGCAGCGGCAAAAAATACAAAAAATGCTGCGGTGCTGCCGGTGCAAAAGAGGAATAATTTGAATTAATTGCGGCAAGGGCTCGCGCAATCTCTCGGGCCCCTTCCGCAAAACATTAAGGAGATAAAAATGGGCTTTGGAATAATGGTTTTCGGCGCGTTTCTGCTAACGGACGCGCTGAGCACAGAGGCGCTTGGCTTTCTGCTCCTTTTCTGGGGTATGAAGGTGGCTTCGCGCCACTGCACTTGCTTCGGCGTGGCGAAAAACGTCGCTTTTGCGGGTATTTTCGTTTCGCTTGTCAAGCTTGCGTGGAAATTAACAGACGTTTTTTCCCCGGGGCTTCTTACAGAAACGGCGGCTAACGTATTTTCCAGCGTTTACACGGCGTTTCTTATCGTGTTTTACTATGTTTTCTTCAGAAGCATTGCGAAAATTGCCGAGGAAACGGATCTGCCCGAATTAAGACGTTCGGCGCTTTCCGATATACCCGTGGTGGCTGTGCTTCTCATAGCCTCGCGCGTGTGTTACGCGCTCGTGGCTTTCGCGCCCGATATGCTCGGCGGCTTCAAGGCACAGATGCTTGCCACGGCTATGCTTTTGCCGATAATCGTTATGGCGATAAGCTTCGTGCTTGTTTTTCGCTGCTATATGCGGATTTGCCTTGAGGGCGACGAGAATATGGAGGAAAAGAGAAACCCCTTCAAATCCCCTCTTGAATATTACGAAAAAGATAAATTTAAAAACAGAAAAGGCAAAAAATAATTTTCGGAAAGGTTTTTTCATATGGGCTTTGGTTTTGTTCTTGCGGGTATGATTTTTCTTTTCGACCCGTTTATAAATATTTTCGATATTCTGCCCGACGCAGTGGGCTTTGCGCTTATAATTTACGGGCTTTCGAAGCTTTCCGACCTTGAGCTGAAGGTGGCAGAGGCAAGGCGCAGAATGACGAGCGCGCTCGCAGTTGCCGTGGGCAGGCTTGCGGTAATACTTCTTTCGTTTATTATGGAGTTTGACGCAACGCTTATGCTTGTGTTTGCTTTTTCGCTTGCCACGCTCGAAATTTTCTTCGTTATTCCCGCGTTCAACATGCTTTTTGAAAGCCTTGGCTATTCCTGTATGCGCTTTTCCGCAAAGGCTATTACGAACAAGGCGGAAAATTTGCTTAAGGTAACGCCTGTGTTTTTGGTTGTACGCTCCGTTTGCGCGGTGGTGCCCCACTTTACGGCGCTTAAAAACGAATACGGCTACGTTGGCGAGGAAACGGGGCTGGAGGGCAGCGGCGTGCTTTACGTTATGCTTACGGTTATGTGCGCGGTGGTTTCGCTCGTTTTCGGCATTGTGTGGCTTTCCGCGACTTTGCCGTACTTCAAATGGCTTAAAAACAACAGGGAGCTTAACGCTCACTTCACGGAAAGATATGCAAACGAGGTGCTTACAGACGAAGCACTCCATATGAAAAGAAGCATAAAGCGCTTTACCGCGCTCCTTTTCGTAACGCTCTTTCTTTTCATATGCGTGCCTATAGACGAATACTACCTTATGCCCGAATTTCTTGCGCCCGCGCTCATGCTTCTGGGCTTCTGGTTTGCAAAAAAATACGCGGGTGATTTTAAAAATACGGCGGCGCTGTGCATTTTTGCGGCGGCGGTTTCGCTTGCGGCATATTGCTTGCTTTTCCGCTATTCTTCCGCGATGGGCTATATCTACCTGCCTTATGAGGCAGAGGGCTTCTGGGGCTATTTCGCTCCTTATGCCGCGCTTGCCGCCGCCTTCTATACGGCGCTCTTCTTCATATACAAGCGCTCGTTTGCGGCGCTTGAGGGCATGATAGAAGGGTGCATGGGCTTGCGCGATACGGCAGATGCGCGCAGAAGGGAAGCAGACGACTACAGAAAAAAGGAGCTTTGCGCAAAAGTAAAAAGGCTTTGGGCCTTCGTTGCCGTTTCTACGGTTGCGGGCGCGCTGCTTATGCTTCTTTCGCCGTGGTTTGCGCTTTCCTGGGCGGTGCGCCTGGTGCTTGCCGTTGCTGCGGTGGTTTACGCATACAACGTAAAAAGCGACATTTACGAGGAAGCTGAAAAGATTTTATAACCCGGAGGTTTTCGTATGAATGAGAATAATATAAATACCGATGCGGTGACGGAAAACGCAGAGGAAGAAAAAAGAACGCCGCAACAGGCCGTTTACGATTGGATAGAAATTGTTGCGGTTTCGCTTTCCGTCGTGCTTCTTTTCCTCACGTTCATCGCGCGCGTTACCACCGTTGTGGGCGATTCCATGCTGCCCACGCTTCATGATGGCGAATCACTGCTTGTTATAGGTATTGGCTACACGCCAAAAAGCGGCGATATCGTCGTGGTGCAGGACGACAGAAGCGAAATAAACTACCCCATAGTCAAGCGCGTTATCGGCACGGAAAACGACGTTATAGAATTTGATTTTGATAATTGGGCCGTATATGTAAACGGTGAAAAGCTTGACGAGGATTATATAAACAAAAAGGATTTCGTCAATATGAAATCCTACGGCTGCGATGACAGAGTGAAAGTGCCGGAGGGCTGCGTTTTCGTTATGGGCGATAACCGCAACGGCTCTACAGACAGCCGCGACAGCCGCCTGGGCTTTGTGAGCGTGGACGACGTTATAGGCAAGGTTGCCTTGCGCCTTTCACCGCTTGATAAATTCGGCGCGGTGGATTGAGAAAGGACTTTAAACTATGCCTTCAGAGATAATACAGTGGTTTCCCGGCCATATGGCGAAAACACGCCGTGAAATAGGGGAAAACCTTAAAAACGTAGATTTTGTTATAGAGCTGCTCGACGCGCGCATACCTAAAAGCTCCGAAAACCCGGAAATCGCGCGCATTTGCGGCGATAAGCCGCGCCTTACGCTTCTTTCGCACTCGGCGCTTGCCGACCCGAAGTATTCCACGGAATGGA
>JAFTNI010000235.1 GCA_017451975.1 Clostridia bacterium | reverse complement strand
CGATACATCCGCTCCCGGCACAGATATCGAAGGTTACATCGAAGTTGACGGCAGAAAAGCTTTCTTCAAATACAATGTTGAAGAATTCGTTGTTAGCCCCGACGTTGTTAAGAAAGAAGCTCCCAGCACAAAGGTTACACTCCTTGCTCCCAAATTCCCCACATTCTGGCTCGTTACAATCATCGTTGCCAGCGTAATCGTTGTTCTCGTTGCTCTTTGGGCTATGCTCAAGTTTGTATTCAAAGTTGACTTCAAACGCAAAAAGAGAGTTAGCCTCGACGATATATTCTAATACAAATGAATACATAAAAAACGCACTGCAAAGTGCGTTTTTTTGTTGCTCTTACCTGCTATTTCAGCGGCTGCCAAGCTTCAAAATAGGGCCACATCGGCGCTCAATTCGCTTTAATTTCGAGAACATAAGAAGGATGATAAGTCCGTTAAAGCGCCTCAAATCAAGCGTTATGCATATATAATCCGGAAAGTAAAGCTATGCTATTATAAGAAAATCCCAAAACATTCAATAATATCACAAATCCTTCGGTAAGGCAAAATAAAACACTTTAAGCGCAGTACCGTTTCCGCAGCCTTTTACTCGAGCAACAGTTCAAAATGCGATAGAGCGCCTTATATCAAGCATAAAATTGCGTTTCAACAAATAGGAAACACACGTTTCAGCTTAACTCCCTATAATACCAAAAAAAGAGAAGCATCTTTCGATGCTTCTCGATTTTTTTGGTATTATACGCCACCAAAGCCGGAGTGTTCGATACCCTGAATGAGGTATCTCTGGCAGAAGAGGTAGAGTACGACAAGGGGAGCTACAACGAGCATACCTGCTGTGTTCATAACGATTGCAGAGTAGGAGTTTGTAGCGGTCAAGTTGCCGAGCAATACAGTTTCGCTGATTTCTTTAAGCGTTGCGGGCATTGCAGACCAGAACGCGTTGCTTGTAAGAAGCACTGTGTCGGAGTTGGGGAGGAACAAGTTCGTGTAGAAAATGTCTGTCCACTGCCAAGAGAAAGAAAGAACGAATACTGTGATAAGCATAGGAACGGAGCAAGGAAGAATGATACGGAAGAAGGTTTTGAACGTGCCATAACCGTCAACGTAAGAAGCTTCTTCAAGCTCATCGGGAATACCGCGGTAGAACTGACGGAACAAGAGGATGAACAAACCGTTCTTAAATCCAAGACCTGTAGCAGACATCAATACGAAAGGAGCGTATGTGCCGTGCAAACCGGTTTTCCAGTCGAGCCATTTGTAAAGCGTAGATTCGAGAATTCCGAGGAAGTCGAAGTTAACGAAGTGCTGTACAAACGCGGATGCGAGAACCTTGTGAGGAACAAGGAGTGTGAAAAGTACCAAGCCAAAGATAAAGCTGTTACCTTTGAATTTGAACTTTGCGAAGCCGTAACCGATAAATGCGCAGATGAATGTCTGAATAACAGCACACATGAGCGAAAGAACGCCGGTGTTAAGCAAAGCTTCAAGGTAGCCGTTTTCCGTAATCAAATACTGATATGTATCAAGTGTAGGATATTTGGAAACGAGCAATACGTCTGTCTGAAGTAAGTCAGCAGGGCTGAAGATAGACTGCATTATCTTAGATGCAAAGGGATAAAGAATTACGTAAGAAATACCGAGAAGAAGAAGGAATCTAAAAAGGTAGCTTATCACTTTCTTGTAGAAGAATGTGTTAAGATATTTAGCTTTTAATCTTTCGGAAAGCGGAGCTCTGTCAAAATCAGCTCTAATTTTGTTTTTGCTCTCTTTTGTTATTTTTGTTTGAGAATTCATAAACTTAACCTACCTCCTTCTTATTTATCGTTACGACGTTGGTAGAATACGAACGTCGAGCAGATACCCATAACCGCCATCAAAGCAACAGCAACCATTGCGAAATAGAGCCAAGCCTTAGCAGCAGCTATCGGGTCAGGAGAAATCGCGCCATTTTCGCCTATAATGCTTGCCATAACCTTATTGCCTTCGGATGTGAACGCGTCAACAACCGTGTAAATAGCGTTTGCGAGGATCATAGGGCTGAGCATCGGAAGTGTGATCTTCCAGAAGATTTCCCAAGCGGAAGCGCCTTCCACCTGGCAAGATTCGTAAATCGAGGGGGAGATAGACTGCACACCTGCAAGGAATATAAGCATCTGTACACCGGAACGGTTTACGATATTCATGATATTGCCAACGAGGTCAGAAACGATTGTTACGAGCTCGCCGCCAAAGCCGAGGCTTTCGAACATTGCGCCGATATCCATCGCGCTTGCAATGCCACCGAAGCCACCGCCTGCTACACTACCCGTATCGATTTCTTCAAGCATACCGGAAGCGGTGCTGAGGATGGTTGCGGATGTAGCATCGATTTTTGTCATAATACCCGCGCCAACAACAACGGGGATGAAGAAGATAGCGCGGAATGCTGCACGACCAACCATCTTCTGGTTGAGAAGTACTGCGATAAACAAGGAAAGCATAAGAATAGCAACGATGTCAATAGCCTGCTGACCAAGGTCAGTAACCATCATTTCTATAAATGTTTCACCTGTTTTGGAGTCAACTACGAGTTTGAAAACCTCTTTGAAGTTATCAAGACCTACCCAAGTAAGCGTATAACCGCCGCCCTGTATAGCAGAAATCGTGTTGTACTCTGCAAGGCTATAGCTGATAGATTCAATTATAACCGGAATGTAAACCAATATCAAGCCGAGAACGAAAGGAAGGACAAATATCCAACCCATTCTCGCTTTACGAGTATTCAACGAAGCGCGTTTGCGTTTTTTCGTTTTGTTTTTTGTATCAACAGTAGTGTTCATATTATCCCTCCTCCTTTCACTCGATTATGATATAGCTCTGTGCGGGGATAAGCTCGAATCTTGTCTGGCTTATCTTAACGATAACGTTACCGCTTGTGTAGTTGATGTAGATGGTAGCCGCTTTGTTGTCGGAGTTCGTGTAATCAATTGTTACAACTTCGCCTTCAGCTGCGGGAGCCAAATCTTCAAGAATTGCATTAAGAGAAGAAACTGCACGGTTGATATCGTATGCTTTGTTCTTTTCAATAGCTGCGATAAGCTTTTCGTTTGCAGCTGTGAAGTCGGAAACGTTCTTGCTTGTTGCAGCAATGTAAGCGTCTTCAACGTCTGCAGCTTTCGCGATTTCGTAAACCACCGCATTCTTATCAACTGTCTCCTTTGTTACAAAGGACATAGCTGCGATCTGGTATACTTTGCCCTTCTCTGTTTCAAATACAACGTCATAGTTGTTGTAGTTGATATAGAAGGTTTTTACTGTTGTGCCCTGAGTATAAGTTACAGAAACCACATTGCCAACGTTGTTTCTTTCGATAAGAGCTTCAACGTTTGCGAGGTTTGTTTCAGATGCGAGGTATGCAGCCTTTGCATCACGTTCAGCAAAGATGAATTTGGAAAGGTTGCCGCTATATTTGTTCTCTTCTGTTGCTTTTGCTGCTGCCTCGTAAGCCGCTTTCGCGTTTTCGAGAGCATCCTTTGCAGAGTTGTATTCAGAGAAGAGAAGCGTGGATTCTTTTACATCAAGCTTGAATGCTGTGTAGAAGTTGTGGTTGGAGATAACAGCGCCCTGAAGACCGCCGATAGCTTCATTAAGTGTTTTGTATGTTGTCTGGATACTTGTGTCTTTTACAGAATCATCTGTGGGTTTTTCGAACCAGGAGTTGAAGTCAGCAGAATAGTAGTCGCTGAGATCATGAGATGTTCTGAGGTCTGTAGCGTGGTCGTATACAAGGAAGTAGTAAGGAGCCGCGCCGTTTTCGATAGACTTCAAAATGGAGTACTGAACGTCACCGGACATATTGAGAGGAGCGCCGGCATAGTTCTTGTAACCGTGGAGAGCCATGCCCATGAAGGGGATAGCCGCGGAAGAAATAGCATAGTTGCTATTGTCAAGCGGAATGGAGAGGATCATATCTGCATAAGGGATAGCGTAAGAGTTACCGCCTTCAACTGCGAGTGTATCGTAGTTATCTGCAAGATCTTTAAGGAATGCAACCGTATTCTGCTTGGAATCTTCACGTGTGATGGGGTTTTCCGTATTAAAGTCGGAGTTAAGGTCTGTACCGAGTGTCATAGCTGCGAGAGAACCGTTGTAGCCGTCAACGCCTTCAAAGAATTTGCTGTAAGCTTTAGAGAATTTCTCATACACGTGTTCGTAAGCCGTTGTGGAAACAAGGTTTGCAAAGCCGCGTCTGGTAATTGTCTGGTAAACTGCATCGTAGTTACGCTTTGTTGCATAACGGTCACTCATCATAAGTGCTGCGTGTTTCTTAAGGGAGAAGCCCCAGTTTGTTCTTGTAACGTTGGCGAAATCGAAGTTGGGCATAATTTCGATGCCGTTTTCGTCTGCATATTTAACAAGATCTTTGAAGCCTTTATTGCCGCCAACTTTGCTGTTGAATGCAATAGATGTAGGATATTTGCTGGAAGAAGCCGTACCGTTTACATATCCTGTAAGGATATACTTAACGTTCGTAATAGGATATTCTGCATCAGCAAACTTATCTGTCATAGACTTGATATTTTCAAAAGATGTGAGCGCTCTTGTTACCTTTACGGGGAATGTAAGGAATTCTGCGCTTACTCTCATGGAACCAAGTGTCTGAATGTAAAGAGGAAGTGTATTTTCGAAAGAAGGTATCTGTTTTTTGCCATTCTCATCTTCTTCAAGGCAGGGGTCTACTTCGATGAGATAATCGCGGTAAGCAGATGCCATACCGGAATATGTAGGTTCTTTGCCGGAACCTTCTGTAAGAAGGATATACTGGATCTTATAGTCACCGATATATCTTGTATCTATGCTCTGAGACATAGATGTACCGCCGCCGAGAGCAGAACCGAGAGTAACGCTGTCAGTCTGCTGCATGGAGAATGCTGCATAAACTGCATTGTATGTGCTCTTACTTGCGGAAAGACCGTTCCAAAGGAGCTGGCCAAGAGATGCTGTGATTTTTGCGAGAGATTCGCCTTCTGTGATAATAGCAACGAAGCCTCTGCGGTAGGATTCCTTGGAGAAATAGTTATCCAAGCCACTGCGTTCTGTTTCAGTTGTTATATCATAGTAATCTGTAAGACCGAATACGGGGATACGGCAAACCTTGGAGTTAGCTGTGATAACTGCGTTTTCAAGGTTTTCGTAAGCGTAGTCAACGCCGTAAACAGAAATGTTCTGTACGCCTGTTTTTACAGAGCCGTCTTTGTTGAAGTATTCAAGGATTGTACCGCTACCGTCGGGAAGGAAGAGGTAGCCGTCTGTTGTCTGCTTCTTAACCATTTCGTCTGCGCCTACAACTTCAGCAGTTGTTGTGCAACCGAAATAAGGAAGAATTACGATTTCGTCGAGAGAGTAGTTTGTTTCGTTGTAACGAATACTCTTTGCGGGAACTGTAGCGGAGAAACCGCCGTTTTCGAATGTGTATTCAACAGCAAGTCTGAAGAGCGGGGGCTCTACAGAGTTACCGTCGTAACCTGTTGTTGTATGGTCTGCTTCGAGTTCGTCGAACGTGTACTCGGGGCAGTTGTTCTTTATGAGCTCTTCGATTTTAGCAAGGCTGAGCGCACCTGTATCTGCAAGCACATAAAATACGAGGTCGGGATTTGTCTGAAGAACGGGGTACTGTTTAAGGAAGAGCTGCTTATCAGCTTCGGAAGCCGCGCCGTAGTTTACTTCACGGTAGTAAACCTTCTTAAGCTGGTCAACAATAACACCGTAGGAACCTATTTCTTTATCTTCGCCGCCTGCAGCGTCTTTGATAACGTCATAGATTTTTTCTTCGAATCTGCTCTTCTCTATCCAGATAGGAACAAGACGCTTGGATTCTACGGAACCAAGAGCATATTCAACGCGGATACCGTTGTCTATTCTCATCATTTCGATCTGATTACCAAGCACAGCCGCGCTATCAAAGCTACCGAGGTATTTGCTCGTGCTTGTGTTCTTGTCTGTATATTTTACGATAATCTGAGAAAGGAGAGCCGCTGTTTTTGTGTGTTCACCGTTGGAAGCTTCGTACTTTGTGGGTTCGATAACTTCGAGGTCACAGGGGTTGGAGAATGTGTATTCTCCTGTTTTCAAGTTTTTAATAGCAATTTCGCCTGTGTAGGACTGGTAGAAAAGTTCGTATTCTCCATTTTTGAAAACGGATTCCATCGTAGCAATTTTGTCTTCTGCTTTAGGGTCGTTTGCATAAGCAACCGTTGCGTCGTCAGAAGCAGCACCTACAGGGAGCGCAAAACAGCCGACTAAAATGGTCAAAGCCAATATAGCCGCAAGTATTTTGTTCAGTTTCATTGATTAATCCTCCCTATTATTTAACGCGGAACGAAACTTCCGAAACAATGTCTGTAACGAACATTACCATCTGCTGAATGAGGTTTGTGAAGAGCATCATAATGAACATGATGAACATCATACCGAGAATCGTAGCGCCTGTGATGAGGATATTCTTACCCATGGAGTAACCGTGTGTGGTTGCCATGCCGAAGAATACGAGCATACCGAGCCAGATAAAGCCGATGGACATTACGAGAGAGATCATTGCGGATTCATCGAGAGTCGCGAAGTTTGTAGCCACTGTTACGGGTATCAAGAGAATAACGAGCGGGAACAAAGCGTAAGAAGTGGAAATAAAGATGTCTTTAAAGTTACCTTCGCCGTCGAAGAGTGTTGTAAGGCACCAGTTAGATACGCACCAGAGCATAAGAGGTACGAAAACTGTGAGTATGCCGGAGAAGGGGTTAGCTTCGCTCTTGTTGGGGTTGAAGATGTAAGCGGAACCAACTGTGTAGTAGATCGTAGAAAGAACAACTACAGCGTCGATGAGGATAGCAGCTCTTACAGAACCGCGTTTTTCATGTCTGAGGTCCCAATAACCGTCGAACGGGTGCATAATGAGGTAGAAGCCATAGATGAATTCTTCCCAAAGTGTTCTCTTGCCGAGCTTTGTAATACCCTCTTTGTTCTTTTTGCCAACATAGCCGAGGAACTTGGAGAGGAGTACAATAGCAATAACAACGATAGCGATAAGAAGAAGCACCCAGTTTTCTACCCAAGCTTTTCTGATAGCCTTGAAGGAATCGGAGTAGCTTGTGATATCGCCTGCAGCCTTGAAGTATTCAAGGGATGCTTCGTAGTCGCCTTCGCGGTAAAGATTTGTACCGATACCAACGAGAGCTGCGTCAAAGTTTGTGTTGTTTTTGTAGATTTCATTCCACATTGTAAGAGCGTCGTTGTATTTACGTTCTGCTGTGAAGCCGAGCGCTTTGTCAATAACGTCGCCGTAGGGTTCTCTCTTATAAACCGTGATGGATTTAAGTGTGGAGTCGAGAACGAGAAGTGCGCTTTCGCTGTATGCGAGAGCTGTGGGCTGGGAAAGGTTACCGAGCTGCTGACCTTTATCACCGAAAGCGAAAAGCATATTACCGTCGCTATCGTATGTGTAAATTCTGCAACGGCTGCTGTCGATTACAGACCACATACCGTTCGGGCCAAGTGCAACGTCGATAAGCTTAGAGGGGCCGTTAGCAGCAGAAGTAGAGCTGGAGCCAGAGCTGGAGCTTGTGCCTGCGGAAGAGGATGCATCATTTTTGAAGGAAACTTCACCTGCGGGGATAAAGAAGCCGTTTCTTCTCATGATGTCAACACCCTGGTTGTTAAGACGTTTTACGGGAGCATATGTAGCATCGCCGGAGGAAATAGCTGTAGCAAGCGTTTCCTGGTCGATATCGTCTGTTGTTACCCAAACGAAACCGTCTGCGTCGATTGTGATGTTGTTGTAAGCGGATGTGATATATTCTTCTGCAACAACGTCGGGGAAGAATATTCTACGAATTCTTGTTGCAAGCGGAACGTCAGCTTTCTGTGCACCGATAAAGCAGATGAAAGAACCGTCAGCTTCAAGAGCAAATACGCCGGAGTATGTCTGGTCGGAAACAACGTAAAGCTTGCCGGAAGCATCTACGGAAACTGCTACGGGGTGGAAGATTGTATCTTCGCCCATTACGTCAGCCTGGGGAGCTTCAATCATTCTTACGAAGTTACCAACGAGGTCGAATACTACGATACGCTGGTTTTCAGAGTCGCAAACGTAGATGTTTTCTTCATTTACGAACAAACCGTCGGGTGTAGAGAAGCTGTCTCTGATACCGTTCTGGTTGATAAATCCTGTGATTTCGAACTGATATTTGAATTCAGAGTCAAGAACTATAACTCGGCAAATACCGTATGTACCGGAAGGGGCGTCGGAGATATAGATGTTGCCGTCGGGGCCAACGAAAAGGTCCTTCGGGTTTGTGAGGGCCGTGTTAAGACCCATATCAAAGTTAGATACTGTTCTGTCAGGAACGTATGCATGGGGCGAAGCCATAGGCTCGCCATCCATGGAATATGTATACGTTTCATAAGGAGCGGATGCCGCAAAAACCGGAATGCTTGTGAGGAGCATCAAGAGGCAAAGAACCGCTACTAATATTTTAGATGATTTTTTCATAAATAACGTTTCCCTCCTAATTAGTCTTTCATACCGGAAGATGCCATCGTTTCAATAACGTTGCTCTGACCTATAACGAATACCGCGATAGGAACTATCATCATTACAACCGCAGAAGCTGTACCAACACCGGCACGTTCTACACCGCCGGATGTGATCTGACCAACTGCATAGTTGAATGTTTTGAGCTGTTCGCTGTAAATATAAGTGGAAGAACCGGTG
>JAFTNI010000234.1 GCA_017451975.1 Clostridia bacterium | reverse complement strand
TCATCTCCGCCCCAGCGGCACACAACACCGTTTGCGGGAATGGTTCTGCGAAGGATATCGGAAAGCCCGACGATCATACGGTCGCCCGCCGCGTGCCCTAGGCTATCGTTAACTTTTTTCAAGCCGTTCATATCGATCATCAAAATCGAATAGGGCTTTGTGGAATAGTCTTTGTCCATAAGCTCCATCCACCTTGCGCGGTTAATCAAGCCCGTTCCGCTATCGGTATAAGCTTTTCTTGTGGCATCCTGAACGTTCAAAAGGAAAATTATAAGTGTATAAATGATCAAGCCCATTATAGAAAGGCTCATAAGCCCGTTTTGGCTATTGCGGTAGTAGAAAATCAAATCTGCGATTATTCCTATACCGAGGAGCAAAAGAAGCTTCCATGAAGGTTGAATGCCCCAGGTTTTATAAACGATTTTGTTTATAAGCGCCGTCACGGGGATTGAAAGTATTGCGACGATAAGCAAAATGTGGCTATAAACCAGGTTTTGGCGTATTTCGGCAATACCGAAAATCTGTGCGGCGAGAACAGCCAGAAGAACGAGTGAGCCGATGCACGAGAGGATGCTCGGGAACGTCCTTTTTTCTTTTGCGAAAAGGGTAGAGAAATAGAAAAGCAGACATATAGCGGTAAGGAAAAGAGAGCCTATGCTTATATATCCGATGCTTAGGGCATGATTTGGGAAAAGCAGTGGCATACAGCGCAGGTCTGTAAGCTTCCAAAGGCCGATACTCATGGAGAAAAAGCCAAGATATATAGTGCCTTTGCTGCCCGCGTTTTCGAATATACGGAAATACATAAATACCGAAACAACGAAAAGACCGAGAAGAACGGCGAGCGAGGAAATGATTACAAGCGGAAGCTCGCCTACAAGCACATCTATTGCAATGGCGTAAGGCGCACCCAAGAGAAATTCGGGTTTTTTATCGATTGCCGCTTCAAAGAGAGGGGTAAGCACTATGGTAATATCCTTGCCAGCGTGTATCTCTCCGACGTGAACTATGCACCAGTTGCTGCTTACGTTTTGGGCAATTACATTGATTTCTGCGCCTGTGAGGCGGTATGCCAGCACATCTTCGAAATATACCTCGATATTATGGTGCGCTATATTAAAGCATATGTAATCCTCTTGAGAGAGGTCGGGCGGCAAAAAGCCGCTGTAAATTTTCCGAACGCCTGCGGGGGCGCTTTCGTCGCTTACAATCTCTATATTCATATCGGAAAAGACGCCGTAACCCTTCATAGCTTCCTCGCGGTAAACAGCTATGCTTTCGCCGATGCCGATATATATGAAGAAACACAAAAAAGCAATAAGTGTAATGGAAAAAAGCAAAGCTGGAATCCGCTTGAAAAAATCAGAACGCTTCATAATCACACTCCTGAAAATTTTTCATAATATAGAAAGAATGTAGTCTTTACTTTGTAATTATATCATTTGCCCTCTGAGTTTGTCAACACAGAGGGCGTGATTTTCAGTAAAAATATATTAATAAATGGTAAATTTATATTTCGAACGGCTTCGTGTTCAAAGGTCGCTTATCGTTTCAAAAAAATTTTTTGTACCGCTAAAAAAATTTTTGAAAAACTGTTGACAAAGCGGTGTTATTATGATACAATGTTGACAAATCATATAGCAGTAGTAGAATTACCGCGAAGTATTGTGTTTATATGGGCGCTTGCACAATATGGAGTAAATAGCGCAACCGGTCTATGATGCTTGTTCTTGCCGTCTGTTTTTGGGGACGGCTTCCTGAACACGCATATGGAGCGGTTTTTTGTTTTTATAACCGAAAAAATACCGGAAGGATGGACATAACATGAGTTTTATGGAACTGCTGAACAAGAAAAAAAATGCTGCCGCGCCTGTCGCGCAGAAGACACTGGACCTGGAATTGAAAGAGCGCATGGTAGAGTTTCTGGACAGAGATTTCTTCTCTTTGGTGATACAGCCGGTGGTGGACTACAAAACCAATACGGTTTTTAAAGGAGAAGTGTTATCACGTCTGGAGCACCCGGAGCGTGGCGTAATTTTCCCCGATGCCTTTTTGCCCGTGATAGATGAGCTTGACCTCTATTCCAGATTTGACAGATACATTTTCCGCAAAAGCTGCGTTTGGCTACAGAGATCTATTGCCGCAGGCGAAAATATGGAATGTATTTCCTGCAACTTCAGCAGAAAGACACTTTCCGAACCGACAATTGCGCAGGATCTTATCCGTTTAGCAAACAACTATGGCGTTTCTCGCGATAAATTGGCTGTGGAGATAACCGAAAGGGAAAAGCAATATAACGAACCGCAGCTTATAGAAAACCTGAAAACACTGAGAGAAGCGGGCTTCCGTATTATTCTCGACGATTACGGCACAGGGGTTACATCTGTGAACGACCTTCTTAATTAT
>JAFTNI010000233.1 GCA_017451975.1 Clostridia bacterium | reverse complement strand
TTCTTTTGTTTTATCGTATGAATACGTAACGTTTTTGAATTCGATAGCACCCTTTACGTTTTCAAGCTCTTGCGCATCTTCTGCATCGCACTCGGGCGTTTCGTCCATAATTTCAACGAAACGGCGGAAACCGCTTACACCGTTCTGGAATTGCTCCATAAATCCTATAAGCGTGTTGACGGGAGTGATGAAAAGGCTTACGGAAACAACGAAAGCGGAATATTCGGGGAAGGTGATTCTTCCGTTATAAAGGAAAAGACCGCCGGCAATAAGAATAAATACGTTGAAAATATCGGTTATAAACGAAGTGGAAGAGTGAAACTTCGCCATTGCCTTGTATGCGCTGCGCGATGCATCTACAAACTCTTCATCGCCTTTTCTGAATTTCTCTATTTCTCTTGCAGAGTTGGTATATGCTTTGGTGACTCTTATACCCGTTACACTGCTTTCGACAGAGGCGTTGATGGTCGCGTTGCTTTTTCTGCGGTCGTCAAACGCTTTTTCCATAGATTTGCGGTAATGAACGGAGACGGCAATCATTATGGGCATACAGGTGAATATGATCAGTGTCAATATAGAGTCTATTGTAAAAAGATAGGAGAAAGAAAGAATTATCATAGCAGAGCTTATAAGAAGGTTTTCGGGGCCGTGGTGCGCAAGCTCGCAAACCTCGAAAAGGTCGCTCGTTATTCTCGTCATAATTCTTCCCGTTTCGTTATTATCGTAAAAAGAGAAGGGGAGCTTTTGCAAATGGTTAAAGAGGTCGACTCTCATTTGCGATTGCATCTTTACACCTATCATGTGCCCGTAATATTGCACGAAATAGCGGAGAAGCATTCTTATTATGTATAAAGTAAGAACAATCGACCCCGCTATGATGATGGTGGTATACATTCTGTTTGGAATGTAGTTTTCAAGCATTTCTCTAGTTACCACAGGATATATCATACCGATTACCGCAATAAAAAGAGAAGCGAGCATATCAAGCAAGAGCATCTTTTTATGCGGCTTATAATAGCTTATAAATCGTTTGAACATATTATATTCCTTTCTGTTTTTATCATTTACAGATACATTTATTGTAACATTATAACATCTGTGTATTAATAAAGTCAATAAAAAAGCAAATAAAAGAGCTTCGGGTTCGTTTTTTAAATATCTGCCGGTTATTTTTTATATTGTCAAATAGCATAAAAGTATGTAATTCAAAATAGATATATTTTGTAAAATCTGGATATATTTTGAATATGCATTTAAATATTTTTATTAAAAATGTATTGACATATATATTTCATAGGGTATAATATAAAAGATGCTGAAAAAGCACAAAATGCAGCACAAATAAGGCAAAAAGATTTTAAATAAAATCCATAATCACTTTTGAAAGGGGATAATAAATGTCATTTTTTCTGAAAGGTGTTCACGTTCCGCACAGGAAGAGCACCGAAAACAAACCCGCTTTGCGCTTACCGGTGCCCAAAACGGTAACCATTCCCATGGCTATGCACATAGGTGCGCCGGCACGCCCCACGGTTAAGGTGGGCGATAATGTAAAAGTAGGCTCTCTTATAGGTGAAGCAACTGGTGCAATATCCGCCCCCGTTTATGCAAGCATTTCCGGTAAAGTAACAAAAATTTCCGAAATTATAACCTCAAACGGCAGTAAAGTGCCCGCGGTTACAATAGAATCTGACGGTGAAATGCTACGCGATGAGGCGGTTTGCCCCCCTTCTGTCAAATCTCGTGAGGAGCTTGTGGAAGCTATACGCAAAAGCGGCATTGTGGGCTTGGGCGGCGCGGGATTCCCGACATACGTAAAATTCAACGTTGACCCCGCGAAAATAGAGGAGCTTATTATAAACGGCGCAGAATGTGAGCCTTATATAACAAGCGATACGCTTACTATGACCGAACGCGCAGACGATATGGAATATGCGCTTAAAGAAATAAAAAAATACTTTGGCATAAAGCGCGTAATTATAGGTATTGAAGCAAACAAGAAAAAGGCAATCGCCTCTATGAAAGCTCTTGCAGGCAAGCTTGAAGGTGTTGAGGTGGCTGTGCTTCCCACGCTTTACCCCCAGGGCGGCGAAAAAGTGCTGATTTATCATACCACCAAAAAGACAGTGCCCGTGGGCAAATTGCCTATAGATGTTGGATGCGTAGTTATAAACTGCACAACTCTTGCATCAATCGGCTCGTATCTTCGCGACGGTATGCCGCTTACGGAAAAATGCGTTACGGTTGACGGCGGCTCTGTAAAAGAGCCCTGTAACGTAATAGCGCCTATAGGCGCACCTCTTTCCGCGCTGTTTGAGCTTTGCGGCGGATTTACCTCATACCCCGAAAAGGTTCTTTACGGCGGCCCTATGATGGGAATTGCCGTGCCCGATATAGATGCGCCCGTGCTTAAAAACACAAACGCGGTATTGGCGCTTACCGAAAAAGAAGCAAAGCTTCCCAAAACCACCGCGTGCATTCGTTGCGGCTCCTGTACGAACAATTGCCCATTCGGCCTTGCCGCCGCGGAAATTCTTTTGGCATACGACAAAAAAGATACAGAGCGCTTGAAAGCGCTTTCTGTAGAAGCTTGTATGGAATGCGGTTGCTGCAGTTTTCTTTGCCCGGCAAACCGCCCGCTTGTTCAGACGAATAAGCTTGCAAAAATCCTTTTGAAAGAAGAAAAAGCAAAGGAGGCAAATAAAAATGGCTGATCTTTTACGCCTTTCGGTTTCGCCCCATATACACAGCGGCCGTTCAACGGCGGGCATAATGCGCGACGTTCTTATTGCGCTTGCCCCCACAGCTATTGCGGGCACTATAATTTTCGGGCTTCGCTCGCTTCTTGTAATAGCGGTTTGCGTGGCAAGCTGCGTGATTTTCGAAGCTCTTTTCAATATTATAACGAAAAAAGAGCAGACTGTAGGCGACCTCAGCGCGGCGCTTACCGGTCTTTTGCTTGCGCTCAATCTTCCTTCCACTGCCCCTATATGGCAGTGTGCAGTAGGTTCGTTTTTCGCGATAATAATCGTAAAATGCCTTTTCGGCGGCATTGGCTGTAACCTTGTAAACCCCGCTATAACAGCGCGTGTATTTATGCTTGTGGCTTTCGGAAGTATGGCAAAACCCGCTTTCCCTACGATTGTAGATACGGTTTCAGGTGCAACACCTCTTGTAAATATGGCAAACGGCAATGAAGCACCCAAGCTTACAGATTTACTGCTCGGTCTTAAGGGCGGCGCTATAGGCGAGGTTTGCGCTATTGCGCTTATAGCTGGCTTTGTTTACCTTCTTATACGCCGTGTTATAACCTGGCATATCCCCACTGCATTTGTAGGCAGCGTTTTCATATTTTCTCTTTTTGCGGAAAGCTTTGATTTCACAAAAGCGCTTGCAATGATACTTTCGGGCGGTTTGCTTATCGGCGCTATTTTTATGGCGACCGACTACGTTACATCTCCTGCAACACCAGCAGGTAAAATAATTTTCGGCGTTGGAGCGGGCTTGCTTACATTTCTTATACGTTACTTCGGCGTATACCCCGAGGGCGTTTCTTTCGCTATTCTTTTTATGAATATTTTGACCCCCTATATTGAAGCATGGACGGCGCGCAAGGTCTTCGGAGGTAAAAAATCATGAAAAAATCTATAAAAAGTATTATTGTTCTTGTAAGTATATCTTTGGTGATTTCGCTTGCGCTTGCTGTAACAAACTATGTTACAGCACCTATTATCGAGAAAAACGAAAGCGAAGCGGCAAATAAAAACTTGCTTGTGGTTTTGCCCGACGGCGGAAAGTTTGAAAAAATGGATACGAGCGCATACACGCTCCCGTCTGCCGTTTCCGAGGTATATAAGGCTTCAAACGGCGGCTACGTTTTCAGACTTCTTACAACAGGCTATCAACCCGGATTTTCTATTATGTGCGGCATAAGCTCTGATGGCAAGGTAGTTGGCTCTACCGTTATCTCTTCTGCGGAAACCCCAAATATAGGTGGTGTTGCGGCAGATAAAGTGGCGGTTGCAATTGTAGGGAAGAATACTTCCGATATAGATGGTGTAGACACTGTTGCGGGTGCTACAAAAACAACGTCGGCATACCGCGCCGCTATAAAGGATGCGCTCAATGCGGCTATAATTCTCGGCGGCGGAAGTGTTGACCTCCGTACAGAGGAAGAAATACTGAATGACAACCTCTCTGCAGTTCTTCCCACGGCAGAAGGTAAATTTACAAAGCTCTTTATCGCTGAGGTTATCGAAGGTATAGATGCTATCTATACGGCAGATAACGGTGCAGGTACAGTTTGCGTTATAGGTGAACAATTTGTCGCAACAGATGCAAACGGCGACGTTATCGGTGAGGTTGACGAAGCGCTTGCGGCAAAAGTTTCCGAACAGACCAAAAAGGTTCTTGCAACCACGATGGAAGATATAACATTGGGCGATTATGAAGGCTTGCCCTCTGCGCTCGTTTCCGCAAAGGTTACGGAAAGCGGCAACTATGTTCTCGAACTCAAGGCGGCGGGCTTCGGAATAAATGGTGACCAATGGTATAAGCCTTCAGGCGAATATATCCATATAAAGGTTTCTATGACGAAGGACGGCAAGATAATAGATTGCCTTACGGTATCTCAAGCTGAATCGGACGGCATCGGCTCTGCTTGCGCAGACAAAGATTTCTATAGCCAGTTTATTGGCAAAACACAGGATAATTACAGCGATATTGATTCTATAAGCGGTGCAACGCTTACAACAAACGGCTATAAAACAGCTATTCTTCGCGCATTTGAAAGCGTAGCAATTTTCGAAGGAGGTAAAGGAGAATGAAAGAACAAAGCAACCTTTCCGTTTTAACCAAAGGAATTATTAAAGAAAACCCCGTGCTTGTGCTTATTCTCGGTACTTGCCCGACTATTGCCACAAC
>JAFTNI010000232.1 GCA_017451975.1 Clostridia bacterium | reverse complement strand
TATCGATAATATCTGTTGTTACTTCAGAATATACAACGCTCTTATCGATAGGTTCTTCGAAGTGGAATACAAGGCGGTAAGGTGTAACGAATTTGTCTATTGCTTCGGAATCTGTTTCCTGGGAGAGGTAGTAGTATTTGGATCTCTCAAGAGTGATAGACTGCATTTCCATGCCTTCTTTGTTAGAGAACGTGCTAACCTTGAAGGGGCCGTTTGTGGAAAGGTCGCTGCTTGCCTTGGACCATGTATCGGGATATGTTTTTACTTTTGTTTCACGAACGGGAACGAGCGCAAGGCTTGCGAGGTTGTAAAGGAATTCATCGATCATTTCCTTTGTAACGTCTTCCTTGAACTCAATTGTCATTTTGTCTCTGGACAAAGAGTAGATACCGATATCGTCTTCGCTGATTTCGCCCATTTTGCGCTCATAAGCGCCGTCGATGCAGTAAAGCATAGAAGCAGCTTCTGTCTGGAATTTGGGATCGAGAATACGTTTCCAAGCGTAGATGATGTCGTTCGTCTGAACGAGAGAACCGTCGCTCCAGTGTGTTTCGTTGATGGTGATATCCATTTCCCAACGAGATTTGTCGTCGTCGAGCTCGATTTCAACAAGCTCGTAGTCCTTCATGAGCGCTTTGCTCAATTTGCCGTTTTTGTCAACCTTCATAAGGCCTTCGAATATGAGGCTGAGAATTTTAGATGTGCTTTCGTCAGTATATGTAAGTGCAGGGTCAAGGTCGTACACTTTTGTACCGATGTACATATCGATGATGGCACCTTTGCCCGTGCCGTCCTCGGGATCAATCTGTGAACAACCCGCAAAACACAATACACATATCGCGAGAGCCAATGCGAAAGATAAGAATTTCTTCATTTTAACGAACCCTCCAAGTTTTTTTGTCTTAAATCCGAACGCCTTCGGAAAGACGCGCTTATTTGTCTATATTATTATATCACTTATTACCCCCATAAATCAAACCTTATTTTTGAATTATTGAATATTCATTAGGTTTCCACTAAAACGCCCCCCTAAAATTATTCATTTTTAACAACGATTTTTCTCCTCTTCCCTAAAATTTCGTGCTTCTTTTTATAAAAATACTCGATTTGAACTTGCACACCGCGATATTTTGTAGTATAATAGAAAAATAAGATAGAAATTTTACATTCATCGCAATACACATAAACGGAGAAATAACATGACAGAACTAAAGCAAAACATCGCTTCCTCCGTCAAGAAAACCATCGCGCAGCTCTACCCCGCGGCGGTTATCTCTGAGGAAGAAATTTTCGGAATGCTTGAATATCCGCCCGACGATAATATGGGCGATATAGCGTTCCCCTGCTTCAAGCTTTCGCGCACGCTCCGCGCCGCCCCCCCGAAAATAGCGGCAGCGATCTTCGCGGAACTTGAAAAGGAGCTCCCCGCAGGTGTCGGCAAGGCGCAGATAGCGGGCGGCTACTTAAACTTCTTCGCTTCCGAAGAATTTTTCAAAAACGCAATTCTCGCCCGCCTTGCCGAAAAGGGCGCAGACTACGGCAGAACGTGCGAGGGCGAGGGGAAAACGGTAGTGCTCGACTACTCTTCCCCCAACACGGCAAAGCCCTTCCACATCGGCCACCTCGGCACGACGGTCATCGGCCATTCTCTCAAGCTCCTTCACGAATATAAGGGCTACAGCTGCGTGGGTATAAACCACCTGGGCGACTGGGGCACGCAGTTCGGCAAGCTCATAACAGCTTACCGCAAATGGGGCAGCCGCGAATATATAGAGGAAGGCGGCATAGACAAGCTCGTTGAGCTTTACGTTAAATTCCACGAAGAAGCGGAAAAAGACGCAAGCCTTAACGACGAAGCGCGCGCCGAATTCACAAAGCTCGAGCACGGCGACGAAGAAAACCTCGCGCTCTGGCGCTGGTTTATCGAAATCAGCCTTGCGGAATACCAGAAAACGTACGCCCAGCTCGGCATCACGTTCGACAGCTACAACGGCGAAAGCTTCTATACAGATAAAATGCCCGAGCAGGTTCAGATACTGCGCGACAAGAACCTTATGAAAATCGACGACGGCGCATCTATCGTCGACCTTTCCGAATATAATATGCCCCCTTGCCTTATACTCAAGCGCGACGGCTCTACGCTCTACCCCACGCGAGATATAGCGGCGGCAGTTTACCGCGACAGAACGTACCATTTTGACAAATGCATTTACGTTACCTCCGCGGGTCAGTCGCTCCACTTCGCTCAGTGGTTCAAGGTAGTAGAGCTTATGGGCTACGATTTCGCAAGCAAGCTTTACCACGTTCCCTACGGCACGGTAAGCATAGGCGGCGAAAAGCTCGCTACCAGAACAGGCAACGTAATTCTTCTGCGCGACCTCTTTGCGCTCGCAATAGAAAAGGTTCGCGCCATTATGGAAGAAAAGAACCCGAATATGCAGAACAAAGACGAAGCGGCGGAAGCCGTGGGCGTTGGCGCTATAGTATTCTACTACCTTTCCAGCAACCGCATACGCGATATAAACTTCGTTATGGAAGAAGCGCTCGACTTCAACGGCAACACGGGCCCCTACGCACAGTACACCTACGCCAGAACCTGCAGCATACTTGCAAAGCTCGGCAATGAAGCGCACGAAAACGTATATAATATAGAAGGCATTGAAAAAGCAGAGCGCGACCTTATGAAAACCTTCTCGCTCTTCCCTGAAAAAGTGGATGAAGCCGTTGCAAGCATGGAACCCAGCATAGTAACGCGCTACATTCTCGACCTCTGCGGCGCATTCAACCGTTTCTACCAGAGCTGCCCCATAGCAACCTGCGAAAACGCCGAAAGACGCGCCTTCCGCATAGCGCTCACGCGCGGCACGCGCGACATTCTCGGCAAAGCGCTCGAGCTTATCTGCATCAAGCACCCCGAGAAAATCTGACATAAATTATAGCATAACAATGATCTTCGTAGGAGAGGGGCTTGCTCCTCCCGCCAAAGATTCGCCACATATTATGGCAAAAAACAAAGGGGCGCCGAACACGCGCCCTATAAAAACCGCCTCCGCGCTCATCTTGAGCGATTGTAGGGACCGGCGTCCCCGACGGTCCGTTTCCTGCGGCGGTATTCCACACATAGTAATTTATTTAATTTTTAGGAGATATAAAAACCATGTCCGGACATAGCAAATGGAAAAACATTATGCACAAAAAAGAGAAAACCGACGCACAGCGCGCAAAGGTTTTCACAAAAATCGGTAAAGAAATGGCAATCGCCGTTAAAGCAGGCGGCGCAGACCCCGTTTCCAACGCCAAGCTTCGCGACCTTATAGCGAAAGCGAAAGCAAACAACGTACCCAACGATAACATCGAAAGAGTTATCAAAAAAGCCTCCGGCGCAGACGCCGTTGCATACGAAGAGCTCGTATACGAAGGCTATGGCCCCAGCGGCGTTGCCGTTATCGTTGAAGCAGCTACAGACAACAAGAACAGAACCGCAGGCGAAGTTCGCCATTACTTCGATAAATTCGGCGGCAAGCTCGGTGTTACAGGCTCTGTAAGCTTCATGTTTTCGCCCAAGGGCGTTATCGTCGTTTCCGAAAAGGACGAATACGGCGATGCCATAGTAGATGCAGACCAGCTTATGGAAGATGCGCTCGAAGCAGGCGCGGCAGACTTCGCTGAAGAAGACGGCTACTACGAAATCTACACAGAGCCCGACGACCTTTCCGCAGTTTGCGAAGACCTTGAAGCAAAAGGCTACAAATTCGAATCTGCCGAAGTTGAAAAGGTTCCCGCAACATACGTTACACTCACAACAGACGATGATAAAAAGTTTATGAACCTTCTTCTCGAAAACCTCGAAGAAAACGAAGATATCGTAAACGTTTGGCACAACTGGGACGAAGAATAACCTACTTTTCTTTCAAAGAAAAGTAGGCAAAAGAACTTTAGTAAAAGGTTAACGTCTATTACGGCGAAAATTTAGCACTACGTAGGGGAGGGGCTTGCTCCTCCCGACAAAATCTTGCCCCCGCACATCCACCAACAACCAAAATAAACCTGAAAGGCTTAATATTATGATTATCGACAACAAATACCCCCTCGCGTTCCGCAGCATGTTCCGTGAATACGACATCCGCGGCAAAGTTTGCCCCGAAGAGCTTTCCGACGAAAACGTTTACAAAATCGTAAGCGCTTACGCAAAGTACCTTAAAAGAAGAAATATCACGCGCGCAGTTGTAGGCTACGACAGCCGTTCCTGCTCCCCTGCGTTCGGCAAAGCGGCAACAGAAGCGCTTCTCGACAACGGCGTAGACGTTTTCTTCACAGGTCTTTCCCTCTCCCCCGTAACGTATTTTGCGCAGTACCACCTCAAGTGTGAAGGCGCCGTTATGATCACTGCGAGCCACAACCCTGACGGTTGGTCCGGCTTCAAATTTGCAAACGGCTACTCCAAAACTCTTGAACCCGACGATATCAAGGAAGTTTACTCTCTTCTCGACCTCCCCACAGATTGCGAAAGAGGTAAATACGAGGAAGTTGACGTGCGCGATGCTTACATCGAAGCAATCGTTTCCCGCATACACATGGGCCCGAAAAAGCTCCGCGTTGTTCTCGACGCTGCAAACGGCGGCGCAGGCCTCTTCGTTTACGAAGTTTTCCAGCGCCTCGGCTGCATGACGTTCCAGCTCAACATCGACCCCGACACATCCTTCCCCCACTACTTCCCCAACCCCTCCGAGCTTAAGGGCAGAC
>JAFTNI010000231.1 GCA_017451975.1 Clostridia bacterium | reverse complement strand
CCCGCGCGCGGGCATTTTTTATCAAAGATATCCAGGAACTTTATTAGTTTGCTTTGGGAACGTAGATAACGAAGTGTGTGCCTGTTTCTTCGGAAACAACCGCGCCGTTGCCCTGAACGGCTACGTTGAAGCCGCGGTAATTGTAGCTTCCCCACCATTCATCGTCTACAACCTTGTAGTTGGTATCGTTTTCGCCAACTATGTTGCCGGGTCTTGCGGAGCCGGGAACGCTTACGCCGAGCTCTACCCACCATTCGGGTCTGTACTGGTAGCCCTTATCTATGCGGATAACAGAGCCAACGGGAATTTCTTCTTTTGCAAAAGTTCTTGTGGAAATGAAGTTTACAAGGTTATTTGCAACACTGTTTTCAGCGCTATTAATATTGGAATTGCAGTTGTAGTAAGCGAAAAGAATGTAGTCGAGGTCGAGCTTTTCGTAGTTATCGGGGTTAAGGCCGATAGCTGTGAGGTAAGCTTTATCTTCTGCCGTCATTTCGTTGGGCTTTTCTTCTGCAATCGGAACGTAGATACGGAAAGCAGTTCTGTCTTCGTAAACAATTTCGCTGCTGTCAAGCTTGGAAATGTTGAAAGCTATGAAATTGTATTTATCGTAGTAGGAAGCATCGAGAACCATGTCTGCCTTGCTATTGTCAAGGCGGGCTTCAGCGTTCTTCGTGCCGAGCATCTGCCAGCCTTCGAGGCGGTACTGGTAGCCGTCTGCAATATTGATTACAGAGCCTGCGGGAAGCACCTGAGGTGTGAAGATACCCGTTGCGATAAACTGCTTGCTGTTTCCGGCAGTTGTTTTAACCTTGCCCCAATCTTTTGTATCTGTGGAATTGTAGTAGCCCTTGAGTGTGAGGTTGAGGTCGAGAACTTCGTATTTTGCAGGGTCAAGACCGAGGCTTGTGAGGTGAGCCTTATCTGCATCTGTCATAACGAGGAGCTCATCTTCAAATTCTGTAATTTCAGATTTTGTAACCTCGAGGTTATTTGCAAATGCGTTGTTAACCGCTTCCTTGATTGCGGGAAGGTGCTCTGCAATGCCGGGGAACTTATCGGGAACAGCAGTAATACCGGAAATATCTGCGCCCGTGATCTGTTTATACCACATAAGAGCTGCCGTATATCTGCCTATATCGTAGGAGAGGTGGTAGCCGTCACGTGTGAGTGTATCGCCGAAGTAAGATGTACGGAGGTTCTGGATAGCCGTGCCGCTGGGGATAAAGCCATCGATTCTGCCGTTGGGGATAATGTCGCTCTTAACGGCGCCCGTAATAGCTTCGTACATTGTTTTCTGGCTCTTGCCGTAGTTTGCAAAGCCGCTGTGTGTAGAGTTGCCCTGGTATGCCCAAGTCATGTGCCAGAGAATTTTAACGTCGGGGTTAAATTCGCTTGCCGTTGTTCTTACGTAATCGAGAATATCGTTGAGGTATGTGAACGTTTCGGGCTTGCCGCTATCCTGGCTAACCTGCTGAATCGTAATAACGTCCCATTCAGCGAAGATAATACCGGATTCGATATTGGATTTTTTAGAGGACCAGCCATTGCCGGTGTTGGTATAGAACTCATACGCTTCCGCGCCTGTTCTGATATTACCCTTGTGAGTTGTGAGCGAGCAGCCGCCGATATAGAGGTTGCCGAGCACAATTTCTTCATAGCCCGCATCTTTAAGAATAACCGCGAGGTGCTCCATAGCGTCTACACTGAAGGAGTTACCGATAGCGAGAATCTTGAGTGATTTTTTCGCATCGGGCATTACCGGGTTATTATCGGGGTTTGTGGGTGTAACGGTTGCAGTTGTACCTGTAGTACCCGTTGTAGCGGTTGTACCCGTAGTACCTGTTGTGCCTGTAGTAGCAGTCGTGCCTGTTGTGGCGGTCGTGCCCGTTGAAGCGGTTGTACCTGTTGAAGCACTTGTGCCTGTAGTGCTTGCTGCCGTTGTGGAGCTTGCCGTTGTGGAGCTTGTGGTTGTTGTACCGTCGCCGCCGCAAGCAGCAAAAAGCATAGCGAAAACGAGCAAAAGCGCAAGCAATGAAAAGATTTTTTTCATAAAATATTCTCCTTATTAGTTTTTTGTGCCATAAACACTTACGCGTATATTTTATCATAAAACAAAAATTTTGTAAACATAAACATATTCATTTATCACATTTTCGGCATATAAAGCAATTATTTTTAAATGTTTTTGTGCATTATTCACATTTTGCATAAATCCACCGCGAAAGTTGAATTTCCTGTATCTATAAAACCGCCCTTCCCTTTCCGAAAAAAGCAAAGCTCGGCAAAAAGCGCTTGACTTTATACTGAATTCTATTTATAATATAGATATGTAAATAATTGAAAAATCTTACGGAGGATTTTAAAATGTACACTATAGGTATCGACCTCGGCGGCACACACATCGCCGTTGGTCTTGTAGACGAAAACTACAATATTGTAAAGAAGATTTCCGCGCCCACGCTCGCTCAGCGCGGCCCCGAAGAAATAACGAAGGATATGGCGTTACTTTCCAAAAAGGTTTGCGAGGAATGCGGCGTAGACCTCGTGCGCGACGGCGTTAAGGTAGGTATTGCCTCCCCCGGCACGGTAAACCCCAAAACGGGCCTTATCGAATACGCAAACAACATCAAAATGCGCGATTTCCCCGTTGTAAAGCTCTTCTCTGAATTTTCGGGCGTTAAGGAAGCAGATATTTCCATCGGCAACGATGCCAACCTCGCGGCGCTCGGCGAAGCGACAAACGGCGCGGCAAAGGGCGCTGAAATAGCCGTTATGATAACGCTCGGCACGGGCGTTGGCGGCGGCGTTGTTATAGACGGCAAGCTGCTCACGGGTTGCGCTTTCGGCGGCGCAGAGCTCGGCCATATGGTTATTGAATACAACGGCAGACAGTGCTCCTGCGGCAGACGCGGCTGCTTCGAGGCATACAGCTCCGCTACGGCTCTCGTTGCGCTCACTCGCGAAAAATATGCAGAAACGCATTCCCCCATCGTTACGGAAATGTGCGACGGCGACCCTATGAAGATAGGCGGCAAAACGGCTTTCGCGGCTATGCGCAAAGGCTGCAAGGCAAGCGCGGAGGTTGTGGACTACTACATAAAGCATCTCGCTTGCGGCATTGCCAACCTTATCAACATTTTCCAGCCTAACGTATTACTCATCGGCGGCGGCGTTTGCAACGAAGGCGACCCGCTTCTCCTTCCCTTGCGCGCAGAGGTTGCAAAAGAGGTTTATTCGGCAGATAACGTGCTGAAAACAGATATCCGCATTGCTACGCTCGGCAACGATGCAGGCATAATCGGTGCGGCAGCACTCGTACGAGGTTAAAAATCAAAAAGGCTGTTAAAAACAGCCTTTTTTCTTGCTTTATAGAAAAAATTGCTCCGCAATTTTTGATTTATTATATTCGTGCTTTTCTTTATTCGCACTGACAAAGCGATAAACCTGCAAGGTTTTCAGACTGTCGAAAAAGTGACTTGAGCCTCTCACTCTGGGAGAGGTGGCACCGTAGGTGACGGAGAGGGCTAGGATAAAAACTCGAAATTACATCAAAAATTTATATTTTTAACATTTGCCCTCTCACCGCTTCGCGGAGCTCCCCCAAAGGGGCGAGCCAAAAAATAGTTTATCGACACACTAAAACCTGCAAGGTTTTTACCTCTTTTTGCAACTTTTTCTCTCAAAGAGAAAAAGTTGATATTCAACCGAAATAGGTGAGTATTCCGTTATATATTCCCCTTGCTATAAGCGCGGGGTTATTTGCCATGAGCGCGGCGTCCGAGGGGTTGGTGATAAAGCCCACTTCCAAAAGGAGCGCAGGCATAGCCGTGCGGCGCAGAACGTAGAGCGTGGGGCGCTCGAAAACGCCGCGGTCGGCAAGCCCCGTCGTCTCCGAAAGGCGCAGAAGTATATCCTCCGAAAGCCTGTATGCGGGCGAGGACGCGCTGTATACGTACGCCTCCGCGCCCGATGCGCTTACTATGTTCGAAGCGTTTGCGTGTATGCTTATAAAGTAATCTGCAGGCCACGAGTTTGCCGCGTTCACGCGCGCCGAAAGGCTTGTTGCCGTGCTTGTGCCTAGAATTTCCTCGGGCGAATTTCTTGATGTACGCGCTTCGAAATTCGGGTTTGCATTCAGAAGCGCTTCAAGTTCCTTTCCTATATAATATACAAGGTCCTGCTCGCGGTATCCGCCACCCTCTGCGCCCGCGTTCGGGTTCATGGGGTTATGCCCCTGATCTATAAAAATTTTAATTGCCATATCTTCTCCTTCTTGCACGTTATTTGATATATTCTATGCAAAAGATTAAAATATGTGAAAACGGGCGCTTTCGCGCCCGCTTTTTTATTCGAGGTTAATTTTGTTTTTAAGAATCCATCTCGTACCGAAGTAGCAGCCTACGCCCTGCACTATGTAAAGCACCGTGGAAATAAGCATAACAGCCATGGCAAGCAATTTCACATTTTCCTCGGAATATCCCATATTCTGGAACGGAACCGAAAGAAGCTCTGTGGCGATAGCCATAATTTCCGAAACAACGCCGCTTATAACGAATACGCAAGCCGCGCAAACTATGAAGCGGTGCTTTTTCGTAAGCATACAGCCAACGGAAATGGAGAAATACAAAAGCATAAAGGAAGCTATGTTGGAGGCGATCATCTGCAAAATACCGAATATCACCGTGCTGCCGAAAATATCGCCAAAGCGATCGAGCGCCTGATTTATATAAAGCTTCGTGTATTCGTCAATCTCAAATGCTTCGGGTATAGACCAGAAGATGCCAAGAACGAAAATAAAAATGGAAAAACCCATTGCGGCATAGCTCGCAACGTTCCATATTATCATGGAAACGGCTTTTGTGAGAATGTGGCAATCTACCGTTACGGGGAGCGTGAAGGTAAGGTAGCCCTCGTCGGTGAAGAACGAGGTATAGAAGCGGCGCACCATAAGCACGAATACGGAAACGACCGCTATTATAAGCACCACGAAAAAGGCTATTACCAGAAGCGTAGTAAGCGCATCGAGAATGCCGTAGAGCGTGCCACCGTTTTGCGAAGGTGCCATTTCAATTTCGCCGGAATCAGTTATGCCGCCCATATACGCGCTTTCAAGCGAAAGCAAGCCGCCAAGGCTGAGCGTAGCCGCAATGCTTACCGCTACCATACATATAAGCAAGGGCAAAAGCACGCGCGCCGTGGCCTTCATTTCATGTTTCAAGCATTTTGCGAACATTGTTTGTACACCTCCCTGAAGATTTCATCGAGCGTTTTGCCGTCGCACGCTTCGCGCACAGGCGCAACGTCGCCCTGCATTATTATTTTGCCGTTGCGAACGAACAAAAAGCTATCCAGCACCTTTTCAACGTCGCTTATAAGGTGCGTGGAAACAAGCACCGTGGCTTCCCTGTTATAGTTTGCAACTATGGTATCAAGAATAAATTCGCGCGCCACGGGGTCAACACCCGCTATAGGCTCATCGAGCAAATAGAGCTTTGCGTTTCTCGCCATAACCAGCACGAGCTGAACCTTTTCCTTTGTGCCCTTGGAAAGAGTTTTCAGCTTTCTTTTGGGGTCAACTTCAAGGCTTTTCAGCATGGCATACGCTTTTTCGGTGCTGAAATCCTCGTAAAAATCTGCAAAAAACTCAATAATTTCCTCAACTCTCATCCAGTCGTTAAGGTACGTTCTTTCGGGCAGATACGCAACGAGCGCCTTCGTTTCCACGCCGACCTTGCTGCCGCAAACAGTAAGCTCGCCGCCCGTTGGCGTGAGTATGCCCGCTATAAGCTTAAGCAGCGTTGTTTTGCCGCTGCCGTTTGTGCCAAGCAAGCCTATTATTTTTCCTGCGGGCAGCTTTATATCTACGCCAAGCAAACCCACACCGCCTCCGTAATCCTTAACCAGGTCCTGCGCCTCCAGCACGGCGGTATCGCCCTCGTGCCAAAGCGGCTCGTGGCTTAGTTTTATTTTCTTCGGCATTTCCTGGGCAGAAGCCGCTTCCAAAGCCGCGGTTTCTTCTCTTATGCCGTTTTCCTGTTCAAATGACATTTCTTTCCCTCCTTGAAAAATCTACCTTATTTATATAAGTACAGTAAAATAATACTATAAATTACCCCTTCTGTCAAGTTTTTGTGCGGCAGATAGACAGAAAAGTGCAAATTTTATAAGTTTTTTTAATATTAATGAAGCAAAAAACAAAAATATACTTGACAAAAAGGGCATTTTATGTGTATAATATTCTCTGTAAATTATAAAAGCGGCATACCGTCGTCCGGCGGCAAGCCGGTCGTTATTTAAGGAGGTGCGAAAACAATGCTTAGAACATACCAGCCCAAGAAGCTTCAGAGACAGAAAGAACACGGCTTCAGAAAAAGAATGAGTACCGCCAACGGTCGCAAAGTTTTGAAGAGAAGACGTGCAAAAGGCAGAGCAAGACTCTCCTATTAATTAAAATTTGCAAAAGCAAATAAAAACGCAAAGCCTGTGCATATACCATAGGCTTTGATTTTTTTCCCGCAGATGTTTACCGGACAGGCAGGCTGCAAAAAACTTTTCAGAAATGAGGAAACTGTGTGAAAAACATCGCCATTTCCGAAGATCACCTTTTCAGAAAGGTGTATGCAAAAGGGCAGAAAATTTTCTGCCGCCATATTGCGGTATATGTATTGACCGATTACCGCGCTTCGCGCTTAGCGCGCGAAAATCCGCTTAAAACGAAGCTCAACCGTGTGGGACTCACGGTTACCAAGAAGCTCGGCAAAGCGGTGGTGCGCACAAGAACAAGAAGAATATTGCGCGCCGCATACCAGCAGCTCGAAAAAGAAAATAATATAAAGAAGGGCTTTCTCGTCGTTATAGTTGCCAGAAACGCGGCAACAGAGGCAAAAACGCAGGATATTTACCGCGACCTTCTTTATGCTTTTAAAAAGCTCGGGCTCGTCATTCGTGATACTGCCGAAAACGCATGAAAACACTTTGTATTTTGCTCGTAAAATTCTACAGGAAGTATATTTCCCCACTGAAGCCGCCTTGCTGCCGCTTCACGCCGACTTGCTCCGCCTATGCGCTGGAGGCTTTCAGCGAATGGGGCTTCTTCCGCGGGTTTTACCTTACACTTATGCGCATTCTTCGCTGCCACCCGTTTTGCCGCGGCGGCTTCGACCCCGTGCCCATAAACAGGCGCAGGCGCGCACGCAAAAAAGGCAGTTCACACGATTTAAAAACTAAGGAGAAAAAAAGTTAAATGTTTAACGCCATCTATCAATTTTTCGGAATGATACTTTCATTCTTCTCTAACATTACGGGCGGATTTTACCTCTTTGGACTTTTCCTCTTCGCATTGCTCATTAAAATACTCCTTTTGCCGCTGGGTATCAAGCAGCAGAAAAACTCTATAAAGCAAGCGAAAATACGCCCGAAGGAAATGGCTATCCGCAACAAGTACAGAGGCCGTACAGACAGAAAAACACAGCAGGATATACAGAACGAGGTTATGGACCTCTACACGCGCGAGGGTTATAGCCCCACGGCGGGTTGCTTGCCCCTGATTATTCAGATGCCTGTTATCCTCATTCTTTACACGGTTATCATCAACCCCTTGAAATATATCTGCGGCTGGTCTGCCGACCAGATAGAAATTATCGCAGGAGCGCTCAACCTTGCCGATAAGATGAAGGAATTCGCTTCCCGCGATATCGGTCTTATCCATTACCTCAACTCCATGAGCCAGAGCGAAGTTAACTTCGCTCTCTCCTCCGCAAACCTCAGCTCAGAAAGCCTTTCCACAATCCCCGACTTCACAATGGGCGCGTTCGACCTTTCCATGAACCCCGGTTGGAACATTCTTATAATCGTTCCTATCCTCACGTTCGTTTTCCAGTTCCTCGCTTCCAAAATCACCAGAAAGTTCACCTTCCAGCCTATGCAGAACGACCAGGCTACGAACTCCACAATGAAGGTGATGGATTTCGTTCTCCCTGCTATGACAACGTGGATCGCATTCGGCGTTCCCGCGGCAATCGGCATTTACTGGATGTTCAACAACATTCTCGGCGTTTTGCAGACAATAATTCTGCACAAGGCCATGCCCCTTCCCACTTGCACGGAAGAAGATATCAAAGCGGCTGAAAAAGAGCTCGCAGGCAAAACTCACAAGCGCAAGCCCGCTATAACAAACGAAACAAAGAGCAACATCCGTTCTCTCCACTACATCGACTTCGATGATGAAGAGGTTGATGCAGACCTCGGCGAATACGAATCTATCTACGATAAGAAGCCCGAGGAAAGAGAAAAAGCGGCTGAACGCAAGGAAGCCGTGCCCGAAAAACAGAAAAAGCTTTTCGGCAAAGCAGATATGAAAGACGACAAATAATATTATAAAGGAAAAGGACCTTTTCACAAATGAAACAGGAAATCATAAAAATCGCAAAAACAACCGAAGAAGCGGTTAAAGCAGCGGCAGCAGAGCTCGGCGTTGCGGAAGCAGAACTCGAAGTTGAAGTGCTTGAAGAAGCAAAAAGAGGCTTCCTCGGCATGGGCTCTGCACCCGCTAAGGTTAAAGTAACTTATATATTCAAGCCCCTTGAAGCGGCAAGAAGCTTCGTTGAAACTCTTATAAAGGATATGGAGCTCGATGCCACCGTAACCATCCACGATGACGGCGCAGGCGAAGCGCTTATCACCATTTCCGGCAACGACGCAGGCTCGCTTATAGGCCACCACGGCGACACACTCGATTCCCTTCAGTACCTCGTAAACCTCGCGGCAAACAAGAAGGAAAGCGACGAGCGCAAATATACGCGCATTTCCGTAGACATTGAAAACTACCGTGAAAAACGCGAAGAAACGCTCAAAAAGCTCGCTCGCCATATGGCTGAAAAAGCAAAGAGAACGGGTAGAAACGTTGTGCTCGAGCCCATGAACGCATACGAGCGCCGCATAATCCACTCTGAGGTCCAGGGTATCGAAGGTGCTTCCACAAACTCCGTAGGTGTAGAGGGCAACCGCCGCGTTATCATCTTCCCCGAAGGTGTTGAAGGCAAAGCCCCTGCTCGCGGCGACCGCAAGGGCGGCCGCGGCGGCAAGCGCAAAAACGATAAAAAGCGCGCACCCAAAGTAACCAAAAAAGAAGAAGCGGCAGAAAGCACGGAAGCAACCGAAGCTGCTGTTACGGCAGAAAAAGCGCCCGAAGTTAAGCGCGACCGTTCCGAATATATGCCCCGCGCACGCAGAACGAGCGATAACCCCCGCCCCGCACCCCGCAAAATAGAAAAAGCAAAAGACCTCGACAGCTACTTTGCTCGCCTTAAAGAATTCGGCAGCACAATAAACGCTCAGTCGGAAGACAAGAAATAATTAATAAGGCGCGCCCTAGGGTGCGCCTTTCGCATAAGCAAAGGAGAATTCCTATGTACACCATGTTTTCAGATACAATCGCCGCAATTTCCACGCCCCACGGCAAGGGCGGTGTGGCGGTAATACGCATCTCGGGCGAAAACGCTTTTGAGATAGCGGAAAAATTCATATTCCCCAAAAGCAAAAAAAGCTTTGCCGAAATAAAGGCAAACAGCGTTTTCCTCGCTGACGTAAAAAATGCCGAGGGCAAGCTGCTTGATGAATCGCTTATAACAATTTTCCGCGCACCGCGCTCATATACGGGCGAAAACGTAGTGGAAATAAGCTGCCACGGCGGCGTACTGCTCACACAGAACATACTTTCCGCCGCGTTCTCTTCAGGTGCCGTGCAGGCAGGCCCGGGCGAGTTCACTCGCCGCGCGTTTTCTGCGGGCAAGCTTTCGCTTACGGAAGCAGAATCTGTAATAGGCATGATAGACGCAAAAACGAACGCGGCACTCACGCTCGCCCAGCGCGGTATTTCGGGCAAGCTGCGCAAGAAAACCGAAAAAATTTACGGCGATATCACCGCCGTTATCGGCAATATCTATGCGATAATCGACTTCCCCGACGAGGACCTGGAGCGCATGACGCGCGACGATATGGAAGCCGCTATGGACTCTATTATAGCAGAGCTCACAGCGCTCAAAAGCTCTTACCGCACGGGCCACGCCGTTTGCGAGGGTATTCCCACCGTTATCTGCGGCAAGCCGAACACGGGTAAATCTACCATTCTCAACCTGCTCGCCGAAAACGAGCGCGCTATAGTTACGGATATTGCAGGCACCACGCGCGACGTCATTTCCGAAACGGTTGTTTGCGGCAGCGCGCTTCTGCGCCTTTCCGACACGGCGGGCATACACGAAACCGCAGATATCGTAGAGAAAATGGGCGTTGACCGTTCCAGAAAGGAAATCGAAAATTCCGAGCTTATCCTCGCTGTTTTCGATACCTCTCGCCCCTTCGACCAAGAGGACGAGGAAGTGCTTGCGCTTATACGCGAAGCCGAGGAAAACGGCAAAACCGTAATAGCCGTGCTCAATAAATCCGATAAAGAAAAATGCTTTGGCGAAGAAAAGCTTGCGGGCTTCGACACCCTCACACTATCTGCCAAAACGGAGGATAGAAAAATACTTTCCGATAAAATAGAAAGCAAATTTATAAGCGGCGATATAGAAAACTCAAACGAGGAAATACTCACAAACGCGCGCCAGTACGCCTCTGTTTGCGAATGCCTTGCCTCGGTGGTTTCCGCAAAATACGCGCTCGACATTTACGGCGACGACATCGCGGGTACAGAGCTTGAACGCGCCGCCTCCGCTATAGCGGAAATGGACGGCCGCGAGGTTTCCGTCGACGTCGTTGACCACATTTTCCATAAATTCTGCGTGGGAAAATGAGGAAAACTTTTTCTCTTTGAGAGAAAAAGTTGCCTAAGCCTCTCACTTTGGGAGAGGTGGCACCGCAAGGTGACGGAGAGGGCTGTGATGAAAGCAAAAATTGCATCGAAATTATGTGTTTTTTACACTTGCCCTCTCACCGCTACGCGGAGCTCCCCCAAAGGGGCGAGCCCAAAGTAGTTTATCGACTATCTCAAACTTTTCTCAAAAAATCGAAAGTTTTTCAAAAAAACTTTCGAAAAACTATTGACAAACGATTCAATATGTGGTATTATACTTCAGTAATCCTAAGACAGCAGGTTCATGTAAAAGCAAAGCTTCCCTGCCGAGGAGATATGAAAAAGAATTTTTCTGTCTTTCTGCGCCTTGGGGTTGCAGAAAGATTTTTTATTTTGTGCCCTATTGCACGAAAAAGCTTGGCTTTTTATTATTTAGAAAGGGTGGTGAAATAATGCCTAGCGCACAGGTTGTTGAAACAAAACAGCAGATCGTAGCGGACCTCGCCGAAAAGTTTACAAACGCACAGGCGTGTGTTATCGTTAACTACGCAGGTATTACAGTAGAGAACGACACAGCTCTCAGAAAAGAGCTTACAGCCGCAGGAGTTAAGTATTCCGTAATTAAAAACACGCTCATTAAAAGAGCTTGCGAAAAGACCGGTTATGCAGAACTCACAAACGTTCTCGAAGGCATGACAGCAGTTGCAACAAGCGACACAGATCCCGTTGCAGCAGCAAAAATTCTCAGCAAATATGCAGAGAAAATCGAAACATTCGAAATGAAAGCCGGTTTCGTTGACGGTAAAGTTCTTGATAAAGACGGCGTAAACGAACTCGCAAAACTTCCTTCCAAGGAAATCCTTATTGGCAAGGTACTCGGAAGCTTGCAGTCTTCCCTCTACAGTCTTGCTTATGTACTTCAGGCTGTTGTTGATAAAGAAAACGGCACTGAAGAAAACGCTTAAGTAAAAGCGTAAAACAAAAATTTTAAATTTTATTACAAATCGTATTAACGGAGGATAATTAAAATGGCTAGCGAAAAAATCACAGCTATAGTTGAAGAAATCAAAACTCTCACAATTCTTGAAGTTGCAGAACTTGTTAAAGCTCTCGAAGCTGAATTCGGTGTATCCGCTGCTCCCGTAGCAGTTGCTGGTGGCGCTGCTGCTCCCGCTGCTGCTGCAGTTGAAGAAAAAACAGAATTCGACGTTGAACTCAAGAGCTTCGGCGCTAAGAAACTCGACGTTATCAAAGCTGTTCGTGAAATCACAGGTCTCGGCCTTAAAGAAGCAAAAGCACTCGTTGAAGAAGCTCCTAAAGTTATCAAAGAAGGCGTTTCCAAAGAAGATGCTGAAAAGATCAAAGCTCAGCTCGAAGCAGCTGGCGCTGAAGTTGAAGTTAAATAAGTTAACTTTACTTAATGAAAAGCACACGGTGATAAACCGTGTGCTTTTTTATAATTATACAGATATCTTGACAAAGGAAACCTCGCGGTATATAATTTAAGAAAAAAGCTTTCACAATATAAACGAAAAGAGGGTTCTAAAAATGAAGGAATTACAATGGTTTAAGGAAGCCAAATACGGCCTTATGGTTCATTTCGGGCTCTATTCCGTTCTCGGCGGTGTGTACAAGGGCAAAAAGTCGGGCGCTTACGCTGAATGGATACAGGCAACACACGCAATACCGAACAGCGAAATGGAAAAAATTGCGCGCATGTTTAACCCCATCTACTTCGATGCAGACGAATGGGCAAAATTTGCCGTTGACTGCGGTATGAAATATATAGTCATTACAACTAAGCACCATGACGGCTTTGCTCTTTTCAAATCTGAAGCAGACAGCTATAACTGCTATGATTTTTCTCCCTTTAAGCGAGATATTATAAAAGAGCTTTCCGATGCTTGCCGCAAATACGGTTTGAAATTCGGCATCTATTATTCCCAAGACCTCGATTGGCATGAAAAAAACGGCGGCGGCTACAACAGCGAGCCTGTAAACTGCGCCGGCGTTACCTGGGAAAACTCCTGGGACTTCCCAAATAAAGAGGAAAAGAATTTTGAAATCACATTCAGAAAGAAAATACTTCCCCAGATAGAAGAAATTATGACGAAATACGGCGAAATTGCTCTCGCTTGGTTTGATATGCCCATGACACTCACTCCGGAGCAAAGCGAGGAAATCTACGCTCTCGTTAAAAAGCACCAGCCTAATTGCCTTGTAAATTCCCGCCTCGGCAACGGAAAATACGATTACGTTTCTCTCGGCGATAACGAGATCCCCACAAAGATCGATACAGAAACAAAAGAGATGAATTGGAATGACATCCACGGCTTCAAGCCCTCTCCCTACGGCTTCTACGAATCTGCTTGCACGCTCAATAAATCCTGGGGCTATTGCTCTTGGGACAATAAATATAAAAGCGCGGAAACGATTTTTGCCAACAAAGCAAGGCTCTCTGCGCTCGGCATCAACTACCTCATCAACGTCGGCCCCGACCACCTCGGAAGATTCCCTCTTGAAGCTCAACAGATTCTGAAGGACGTTGCAAAGCTTGAAGAGGAAAGTAAGTCTGCATCTTCCAAAAGCTGAACGACCTGTTATAAACGATAATTAGCAACAATAAAACTGCTCACGAATATGAGTATTCACATATTCGTGAGCAGTTTTTTTCTCAATTTTCCACACCATTGTGGGTATATTTCATTTCTCTGCCAATCGTGTACGTTCTTGTATCTGCCTGCGAATAAACCGTCACCGTAGCACCGTAATGCTCAAGCATCGGGAAACGGAAATAAAGCTCCTTCATCGCCACGGGCGTATCCGTCATTATATAATAGGTCTTTCCGTCCGCGCGGCACACGGGGTAGAAAAGATTATGCTTGACAGGCTCCGCAAACGATCTTTCTATTTCCTCACGTTCGCTTTCGGGGAATTCCAGAATAGCAAGCGAAACGCCATATTTCTTGCACTCCTTGCGGAATTTTTCTATTTTTCCCTCGGTGAGAAGTGCTTGTACGTCATCTTCCGTAAACGTGGTTTCGTCGCTGTCCTTCAAGCGGAATTCCGTATAGTCAAGCCAACTTTCTATGTATTCAGAATAAATACGTGTAAGCACAGACAAAAAGAAATCTTTTTTGTGTGTAACCACAAATAAATTTTTATTTTCTGCGGAAAACTCCCCGCTTTCATATTTCATATGAAAACGGCTTTTTATATCGTTAAGAATCCATTCGGGAGTATTTTTCAGCGGTGAAAAATGCCGCCAAAATCCGCCGCACCACCAAAGCATATGGCGGAAAAAGCGTGGAGAGGGGTTCGTTTCCCATCGGTAAAAGCATATTTTATCAAGAGTAATCTCGTCGAAATGCCCGTTCAAGCTTCTCACATTGTTTGAAAGCGGCTTGTACCCTTTGCATCCAGGGCAATGCTCGCACATCACCTCGCGTAAGCGCGTGTTATACTCCTCCTGCGTGAGTATTTCCACGTCAACGGGATAAACCTCGTAGGGCACGTCTATTTTTACCTTCTCCGCTCCCTTTGAATATCCGCTTATAAAATAGGGTGCAAGCGATATACCGAGGTCGCGCGGGCCTGTTTGCCCGTAATTCTCGCAAAGCTCCGTAAGCTCAACTTCTGACGGTAAGCCTGCTTTGAACGCATCAAAATCCACCCCATCGGGCAGTTTGTAGTAATGTTCCCTGTAATATATGGCCTTTTCCATGTTTTTCTCCTTTGTATGGCGTTGATTATATTATACCACGGCAGAATAGCATAGTCAACACCCTCTCCACCGACTCAACGGAAAGTGGAATTTTCGCTCATATGGGTTGTTTGCAATTCAAGCAAAAGCATGATAAAATAAAATCAGCAGAGGCCAATGCGAATATTAACGAAGCGAGGAAAATTTTATGATAAATCTCGGAAACAAAATACGTGAACTGCGAAAAAACAAAGGAATAACGCAAGAGCAGCTCGCATCTGTTCTTAATATGTCGCCCCAAGCCGTTTCAAAATGGGAAATGAGCGCGGGCTACCCCGACGTTGCCATGCTCCCCGTCATAGCCGCCTATTTCGGCGTAAGCCTGGATTCCCTTTTTGATTACGATCCCGATGAAATAGAAGAAAAGATCAAAAACATTATCTTGAGTGTAAACCAAAAGCGAAGCTTTAAAGACCGCGAAAAAATCCTTTTGGAAGGTATTGCCGCCTACCCCGGCTCGGAAAAGCTGAAATACGAGCTTTTAGAGCGCTACGCAGGGCAAATACGCGCATTTCAAAAAACGGAATATAAAGAAAAAGCCCTTGCGCTCGGAGAAAAGCTGATGGCTGAATCACGCGATACACTCGTTATTTTAGCCGCAAAAGCGAATATTGCCGATATTCAAATATCCAGGGGAAATTACGAGGCGGGCAAAAAGCTTATTGAGTCCATGCCATACCTCTATCACCTCGATATTTACGACAGAATGCGCTGTTCTTCCATGTTTTTAAAGGGAGAGGACGGTCTTCACGCCACGAGAGAATGGAAGGTCTGGGCGCATCAGGAGCTGTTCATGCTTTGCTTTGAGGAAGGAAAGCGATTTTTCGACCTCGGCGATTATGAAAACGCGCTTCTTTCCTTCCGCGAAGCCATAGAAACGATTGAAATTTTTATGCACCGAGCTTTGCCGAATGAATACAGCCTGCTCGGCGGCAAAATGAAACAGTCGTTTTATATGCTCGGCACCGCCGCCTGCCTCTATAGGCTCGGCAGGCTCGCGGAATGTGATGCGGAGCTTGATAAATCATACACAGCGTTTTGCGGATGCTTTGATAAAACCGACGGTACAAAATTCGAAAATCTTTTGCGACAATACCGCGAGCTTTACACAAGAATGAAGTTAGACGAATATAAACCGTGCGTATAAGCTGCAATTTCAGACTATACGAGCGATATTCTGATTCAAATTGAAACAAGATATTGATACCAAAACAAATCGAAAAAAAGTTGCAAAAAAGTGTATTTTTTTCAAAAAAAGGCTTGACAAGACAGATATGTTGTGATATAATAATTCACGTCAATGCGACAAAGCGTTGATATCTGGGTGTGGCGCAGCTGGTAGCGCGCTACCTTGGGGTGGTAGAGGCCGCAAGTTCAAGTCTTGTCACTCAGACCATATCGAGTGTTCATAACGAAACTGAGTTTTGTTAGAACACTCGATACTTTTTTAAGCCTTAGT
>JAFTNI010000230.1 GCA_017451975.1 Clostridia bacterium | reverse complement strand
CGGGAACTATTTTAATAAAGTTCATTCTGAGCTTTCCCGAGATCTGAGCCGTTACTATATGCTCGTTGGGAAGCTTTACTTTAAAGGTTGCATTGGGCATCGCCTCAATGACAGTACCTTCAAATTCTATAACATCGTCCTTTGGCATTAGTGTACCTCACATAAATATTACACAAATGTTAATGTCTTAAAGTGTCTTAAGACACATCGGTGAGCAATATAGGCTCGCCTTCGGGCGTTATCAGAACCGTGTGTTCGTAGTGAGCGGAAAGCTTCTTATCAGCGGTTACAACCGTCCAGCCGTCTTTCAGCTCTTTCACCTCATGCGTGCCCTGATTTATCATAGGCTCTATAGCGATAGTCATACCGGGGAAAAGGCGTGCGCCCCTTCCTGCCGTACCGAAGTTCGGAACCTCAGGGTCTTCGTGAAGGTTATGGCCTACGCCATGACCTACGTATTTGCGAACAACGCCGTAGCCCTGGGCTGTAGCGTATTCGTAAACCGCTGCGCCGATATCGCCGATGCGGTTGCCCGCAATTGCTTTTGCAGCGCCCCTGTGGAAAGCTTCTTTTGTGGATTCGATAAGGCGTTTTGCTTCTTCGCTTATCGCGCCTACACCGAAAGTTTTTGCGCTATCACCGTGAAAACCTTTATAATAAGCGCCAACGTCTATTTTGACTATATCACCCTCGCGAAGTATCTTATCTTTTCTCGGAATACCGTGAATAATTTCTTCGTTAAGGCTTATGCACGCGCTGGCGGGGAAACCGCCGTAGCCGAGGAAGGAAGGCTTCGCACCGCTTTTTACGATATAATCGTGAATGATCTTATCAAGCTCGTATGTGCTTATTCCCTCTTTGATATGCTCTGCCGCTTTCAGGAGCGCTTCGCCCGTTATGCGGCCGGCTTTACGCATTATAGCCACTTGTTCGCTGTTCTTTACTTGAATCATTGGTTTAGCCCTTCACTGCTTCAAGTTTTTTCTCGATTTCGGCTGTGATATTATCTATTGTATCTTCGCCGTTTACGAGAACGAGTTTACCGCGTGCGGAGTAGTAATCCTTAAGCGGTTCTGTTTGTTCGTGGTAAACACCGAGGCGGGAAATAACCGTTTCGGGTTTATCATCTGCGCGCATCACAAGCTTGCCGCCGCACACGTCGCATATGCCTTCCACCTTAGTGGGGATATATACCGTGTGGTAAGAAGCACCGCATTCGCCGCAAAGTCTTCTGCCGCTCATGCGCTTGATGATAGCTTCATCGGAAACTTCAATGCTTATAACGAGGTCCATATTGATGTTCATTGCATCGAGCGCCTCTGCCTGGGGCACAGTTCTCGGGAAACCGTCAAGTATGAATCCGCCTGCGCAATCGTCTTGTGCAAGACGTTCTTTGATGATGCCGATTACGACATCGTCGGGAACGAGGTTGCCTGCGTCGATAAAGGATTTCGCCTTTACGCCAAGCTCTGTTCCCTCTTTCATCGCCGCACGAAGGAGAGCACCTGTGGAAATTGTGGGAATAGCGTGATTCTTTGCAACAACCTCTGCCTGTGTACCTTTGCCGGCGCCGGGAGCACCAAGAAACATAAGTTTCATAATTTAATCTCCTATATCGAATAAAACGTTTATCTTTTCACGCCGCCGAAAGCGGCGTGAAAAGTGTTTATGGTTTATTCAAGGAAGCCTTTGTAGTGACGCATTGTCAACTGAGCTTCAAGCTCGCGTACTGTTTCGAGGATTACACCAACTACGATGAGAAGTGTGGAACCGCTGAAGGAAACTACGCCGAGAAGTCCACCGGATACTGCATTGATTATAAGCGGTACGCAAGCGATAAGTGCGAGGAAGAATGCACCCATGAGCACTATTTTGTTGAGCACCTTTTTGATATACTGTGCAGTAGGCTTGCCGGGGCGGATACCGGGGATAAAGCCGCCCTGCTGCATGAGGTTGTTGGAAACCTCTACAGGATTGAAAGATATGGAAATGTAGAAGTAAGCAAAAGCGATGATAAGAACGAAGAGGAGAATGATGTACACAGCGCTGGTGGAATCAAACAAGTGCTTGAAGCCGTACCAGAATGTGCCCTTCGCAAATTCTTCTTTTCTGATGCTTTCTACGAAGTACATAACTGTGGGGAAGAAGGAAACGATTGTGCTCGCAAAGATGATGGGCATAACGCCGGACATATTGAGCTTAATCGGGAGGTTAGAGTTCTGACCGCCGTACATTTTGCGGCCAACAACTCTTTTTGCATACTGAACAGGAATTCTTCTTTCCGTGTCAGACATGTAGGTTACAAAGATGATCGAAGCAACTACGATGAGGAGTGTGCCGATACCGAGAACCCATTCAAGCCATGTTGCAACGTCTTTTGCAGTT
>JAFTNI010000229.1 GCA_017451975.1 Clostridia bacterium | reverse complement strand
TTCCGTTGTTATCGCAAAGAGCTTTGCGCGTATTTTCTACCGCAACGCCATCAACATCGGCCTTCCTATAGTTGAATGCCCCGAGGCTGTAGACGAAATTTCCGAAGGCGACGTGCTTTCCTGCGACCTCACGGCAGGCGTTATTACAAACACCACGACGGGCAAGCAGTATAAAACAGCCCCCTTCCCCGCTTTCATCAATTCTATTATTGAAGCAGGCGGCCTTATCGAAGCAATCAAGCAGGGCAAAATAAAATAAGCAGGCAACCTGCACTCTTAGCCTCCCTCCCGAGTGAGGCTAAGGGTCAACAAAATCACAATCACAGAGGTATACCATGAATTACAATATCGCACTCCTTCGCGGCGACGGCATCGGCCCCGAAATCGTAGATAGCGCTTGCGAAGTTCTAAAAAAAACAGGTGACATTTACGGTCACACATTCAATTTCACGCCCTACCTTATCGGCGGCGCGGCTATCGACGCTTGCGGCGAAGGTCTGCCCAAAGAAACCGTAGAGGGCTGTGTAAACTCCGATAGCGTGCTTCTCGGCGCAGTTGGCGGCCCGAAATGGGATACACTCCCCGGCAATAAGCGCCCCGAAAAAGCGCTTCTCGGCATTCGCTCTGCTTTGGGCCTTTACACGAATATCCGCCCCGCAAAGCTTTTCCCCGCTATGGCAGATGCTTGCCTTTTGCGCAAGGACGTGGCAGAAAAGGGCGTTGACATCGTTATGATCCGTGAGCTTACGGGCGGCATCTACTTTGGCGAGCGCGGCAGACGCGACGGCAAATACGGCCCCGAAGCATACGACACAGAAGCTTACAGCGTTATGGAAATCGAAAGAATTGCTCACGTTGCTTTCAAAACTGCAATGATCCGCAGAAAGAAAGTCGTAAGCATAGATAAAGCAAACGTGCTTGAAAGCTCCCGCCTTTGGAGAGAAACGGTTCACCGCATTGCAGAACAGTACCCCGAGGTTGAATGCACAGATATGCTCGTAGATAACGCAGCTATGCAGCTTATCAAAAACCCCGCGCAGTTCGACGTTATCGTAACAACAAATATGTTCGGCGACATTCTTTCCGACGAATGCTCTCAGATCACGGGCTCTATCGGTCTTCTCCCCTCCGCTTCCCTTGGCGATACAACCTGCGGTATGTACGAGCCCATTCACGGCTCCGCACCCGACATCGCGGGTATGAACAAGGCAAACCCCCTTGCCACAATCCTTTCCGCCGCAATGATGCTCCGCTACTCATTCGGCCTCGAAACAGAAGCAGTTGCTATCGAAAAAGCCGTTGAAGACGTGCTCGATGCAGGCTTCCGCACAGGCGACATTCTCGGAGCTTCCGATGCAACACCCCTTTCCTGCACGGAAATGACGGCAAAGGTTCTTGAATATCTCAAATAATATCGTATTTTTGCAGTGACCGGCGTTCACGACGGTCCGCAGGCGCGCTATGCGCGGCCAAATTCAACTCACAAATTCAAAACGAAAGTGAAGTGTATAAAAATGCTTAACATCAAAATCGAAAAAACAACCGCACCCAAGAGAATCCCCCAGAAGGGCGAACCCCTTGGCTTCGGTAAAATTTTCACAGACCATATGTTCATGATGAACTATACGGAAGGCCAGGGCTGGCACGATGCACGCATCGTTCCCTACCAGAACCTTTCGCTCGACCCCTCTGCAATGGTTTTCCATTACGGCCAGGAAATGTTCGAGGGTATGAAGGCTTATAAAACGGACGACGGCAAAACCTGCCTTTTCCGCCCCGATATGAACGCAAAGCGTACAAACGGCACAAACAAGCGCCTTTGCATTCCCGAAGTTCCCGAAGAAGATTTCGTAGAAGCTGTAAAAGCAATAGTAAAGGTTGACGAAGCGTGGATCCCCACAGACCCCGGCACGTCGCTTTACATCCGCCCCTTCATCATCGCAACAGATGCTTTCCTCGGCGTTGCCCCCTCTAAAACATACCTCTTCATCATCATCCTTTCCCCCAGCGGCGCATATTACGCAAGCGGCCTTGCACCCGTTGGCATCTGGATAGAAGACGAATTCGTTCGCGCGGTTCGCGGCGGTATGGGCTTCACAAAAACGGGCGGTAACTACGCTTGCAGCCTTGCTGCTCAGGTTAAAGCGCACGATGCGGGCTATTCTCAGGTGCTCTGGCTCGACGGCGTAGAGCGCAAATATATCGAAGAAGTTGGCGCTATGAACATCTTCTTCAAAATCGACGGCAAGGTTGTTACACCTATGCTCAACGGTAGCATTCTCCCCGGTGTAACGAGAGATTCCGTTATCAACCTCTGCAAATCCTGGGGCATGGAGGTTGAAGAACGCAAAATTTCCGTAGACGAGCTTCTCGAAGCGCAGAAAGCAGGCAAGCTTGAAGAAATCTGGGGCACAGGCACAGCGGCAGTTATTTCTCCCGTTGGCAAGCTCCGCTACAAAGATGATGTTATGCTCATCAACGGCGGCGAAATCGGCGAGCTCAGCCAGAAGATCTACGATACGGTTACGGGCATTCAGCTCGGCAAAATTGCAGACCCGTTCGGCTGGAGAGTTGTTATCGACTAAAACAAAAAATTCCTCTGAAAAATCAGAGGAATTTTTTATTTTGATCTTTAGTCTACGAAGTCGAATTCGTCGCTGTTGTTTTCAACGAAAATTGCAAAAACTGCATCAAGAATGTTTTCGTCGCTTTCGGAAGCAAAGGATTCTGCGCCGTTTTCGTCAACCTCTACCTTGAGGATGATAACGGAATCTGCTTCTTCATCGTCGGGAATAAGCACTGCATAATCTGTGCCCTCGTAGTTTATAACGTCGAGAAGCTCGAAGCGCATTTCCGTTCCTTCTTCGTCTATAAGAGTTACGATGTTCTGGTTTTCCATGTTAAATCTCCTTAAATTATTTTTCATACGTTAAAGTGAAATCTTCCGCGGGAATATTCACTTCCGTTTTTCCGCACTGTTTAAAAAATACACTAACTTATATATTGTATCACGAAGAAAAAACACTGTCAATTAAATTTCTAAAAATATTTTTAAAAAATTTCGAAAAAGGTATTGACAAATAAAAAAATAGTGATATAATAATGTGGCACGCAAGCGGAAGCAAGGTGATTTTTAAAGTGATTGCTTCGCAGCTGTTTATATAAAGCTTGGCTGCTTTGCGGTCTTGCGACATAGAAAATTCCACGGGAGCTCCTAGGGCTTCCGTTTTTTAGTTCCAAAAAAAGCAGAGTGATGATTTTACTCTGCCACCATCATCTTTCGGTATCAAAGAATTGTTCGATACCGAAAGATTTTTTCGTTAGATACCTTGACATTTTATATGCACGGGTGTATCATATATATAGTAAAAATTTCAGAAAGGAGCAAAAAATGACAGAAAACGAAAATCTTGAGCAAAAAACGCGCGTAATTTTTCTTATGGAAAAGTATGCGCACTATATTTTTCACCGTTTTTTTGAAAAGCCCGGGCGCGACCGCGCTTTGCGTATACTCTACGATTCCGGCACGATAACACAAAAGATGTTCGCAGATAAAATGAACATACGCCCCTCCTCCGCCAGCGATATTCTGGCGAAGATGGAAAGCGAAGAGCTTATAACGCGCGCCTGCCACGACGGCGATAAGAGAAACATCAATATCACTCTTACGGAAAACGGCAGAAGAATAACGGAAGAGGTCAACGTGAAGCAGCAAGAGGCTGTGAAGCAAATGATGCTTTCCCTTACATCAGAGGAACTGACCACGCTTGAAACACTTATGAACAAGCTGCTTGCCGATTGGGATTATAAATTCGGTGAGGAAGCAAAATTATACGGTCCCCCCGACCGGAAAAGAGGTCAAAACCAATGAAAAAAATGTTTTCATACCTGAAGCCTTATTGGTTTCTGGCGATAATTTCCCCTCTTATGATGATGCTGGAGGTAACGGCAGACCTTCTGCTGCCGAACTTTATGAAGTATATCGTAAACTACGGCATAGAGGGCATAAGCTTAACCGACCCCGAGCAGGGCTCTTCTGTTGCCGCAGGAATTATAAAGTTTATTTTCGGTGAAAATTATTCGCAGGTAAATATAATCGTAACCTTCGGCGTGACAATGCTGCTTATAACGCTTCTCGGCGGCTTCTTCGGTATGTTCTGCGCATACACGGCGGCGAGAGCTGCGCACAGCCTGGGCTACGACCTTCGCCGCGACGCATACGGCAAGGTAATGTCCCTTTCCATAGAGCAGACGGATAAATTCACCACGGGCTCTATAATCACGCGAATGACCAACGATATTTCCATAGTTGTAGATTTCTTCGAAATGATAATGCGCGGTTTCGTGCGCTCGCCCATGTTCATCATCGGCGGCACGCTCATGATTCTCTCGCTCAACCTGAAATTCACCACGGTGCTTCTCTGCGCCATACCCGTGTTGCTTATAGTCGTTATCGGCGTGCTCGTGCGCGTAACGCCTATTTACACGAAGATACAGCAAAAGCTCGATAAGGTAAACTCTGTCGTAGGTGAAAACATAAGCGGCGCGCGCGTGGTAAAAGCCTTTGTGCGCGAGGATTATGAATGCGAACGCTTCGACGGCGCAAACAAAGCGCTCCGCGACGAAAACCTGAAAGCGCTCACCACAATGGCAATAATTTCCCCCGTTCTTACTATCATAATGAACTTCTCCATCATCGCCGTTATCTACATAGGCGGCTTCAACATAAGCATTGAAAGCGCAGGCATGAGCACGGGCGATATTATGGCGGCTATAACCTATATCACGCAGGTTATTATGTCCGTTATGATGGCAACTAACATTTTCCAATCTATCATACGCGCAAGCGCCAGCGCAAAGCGCGTTAACGAAATTCTCGAAACAAACCCCGTTATCGTAAGCGGAAGCGAAGCCTCGCACGGCGGCGAAACGGCAGTTTCCTTCAGAAACGTAAGCTTTAGCTACCCCTCCGCGCCCGACAGACCCGTGCTAAAAAACATAAGCCTCGACGTTAAAAAGGGCGAAATGCTCGCCATAATAGGCGCTACGGGCTGCGGCAAATCCTCGCTTATATATCTTATCCCACGTTTCTACGATGCAACGGAGGGCGAGGTGCTTATAGACGGCGTGAACATCAAGGAGCACGACCTTGAAGCGCTTCGCGCACGCATAGGCTACGTTATGCAGAAGAGCGAGCTCTTCTCCGACACGATAGAGGGCAATATCCGCTGGGGCAGGCCCGACGCAACTCACGAAGAAGTAGTGGAAGCGGCAAGAACGGCGCAGGCAGAGGAATTTATTTCTAAATTCCCCGAAGGCTACGATACCTTCGTTGCAGAAAAGGGCGCGTCGCTCTCCGGCGGTCAGAAGCAGCGCGTTTCCATCGCCCGCGCACTCGTTCGCAAGCCCGAAATTCTTATTCTCGACGACTCCACAAGCGCGCTCGACCTCGTTACGGAAGCAAAGCTTCGCACCTCTGTACGCGAAAGCTTCAAAAACACCACTGTTATTATGGTCGCTCAGCGTATTGCCAGCGTTATGGAGGCAGACAGAATTGCCGTTATAGAAAACGACGGCACGATAAAGCACGTTGCCCCGCACGAAAAGCTTATACACGAAAGCGAAACGTACCGCGATATTTACAATTCGCAGATGCGCGAATACGGCAAAAAGGAGGTGCAGTAAGATGGCTGAAGAAAGAAAAGCTCCCCCTCAAAATATGCCGAATATCGGCAGACCGGGCGGCGGCCCCGGCGGCCCTATGGGCGCGAGAATGAACGCCCAGAAGCCAAAAAACCTCGGCAAAACACTCGGCCGTCTTTTCGGCTACATAGGCAAAAGCCGCGTTATTCTCATAACACTCCTTGCGCTCGTGCTGGTTGTTACCGCTGCGGATATCGCGGGCCCCGCGCTGCAGGGCGCTGCCATAGACACAATAAAAATAGTTGACGGCAAATTCACCGTAGACCTCGCAGAAATGCGCAAATACCTCATTCTTCTCGGCGTTATCTTCGCCGCAAGCGCTATTGTAACCTATGTTCAGGGCTTGCTTTCAGCAAAGCTTGCGCAGAACACGGTATACCGTATGCGCAAAGACCTTTTCGGCAAAATTTCCCGCCTTTCCATCAGCTATACAGATAGCCACCGCCACGGCGATATGATGAGCAGCATGACAAACGATGTTGAAAACGTTTCAAACGCTATTTCGCAGTCGGTTTCCACGCTCTTCTCTGCCGTTATCACACTTATAGGCGTTGCGGCTATGATGATATATTTCAGCCCGCTTATGACGCTTATCGCGCTTGTTACAATACCGATAACCATAACGGTTTCCACAAACCTTGCAAAATTCATGCGAAAATACTTCGTAGAGCAGCAAAAGCTGCTCGGCAAGCTCAACACACACGTTGAGGAAATGGTTTCGGGCTACCGCACCGTTGTGGCATACGGTAAGGAAAAGGCCGCTGTAGAAGATTTTGCGGGAAGCGCCGATAAGCTTCGCAAATGCACCATAAAGGCGCGCGTTTTCGGTTCGCTTATGGGCCCCATTATGAACTTCCTGGGCAACCTTCAGTACGTTCTGCTCGCTATAACGGGCGGCGTGCTTATGGTAAAATTCGGCCACCTTCCCATCGGCGCGGGCATCACCCCCGGCACGATACAATCTATGCTCCTTTACTCCAAAAAGTTCACGCACCCCGTAAATATGATAGCAAACCAATACTCCACTATTATGACAGCGCTTGCGGGCGCAGAGCGCATTTTCGCCATTATGGACGAGCCCGACGAAATAAACGAGGGCAAAACGGAAATGAACGAGCAGCGCATGGGCGGCAAAATAGAGTTCAACAACATCTGTTTCGGCTACGTTCCCGAAAAAACAGTGCTTAAAAACTTCTCTCTTTCCGTAACCCCCGGGCAGAAAATAGCCATAGTAGGCGCAACGGGTTCGGGCAAAACGACGATTATCAACCTGCTTATGCGCTTCTACGAGCCGCAAAGCGGCAATATCACCATAGACGGTGTTGACGTGCGCGATATCCCAAAGGAGCAGCTGCGCGACCATATCAGCATAGTTTTGCAGGATACGGTGCTTTGGAACGACACCATCGAAAACAATATCCGCTACGGCAACCTCGATACCACGCACGAGGACGTGCAAAAGGCGGCGGATACCGCCATGGCAGACCGCTTTACGCAAAGATTGCCCGACGGCTACAACACTATGCTTGCAGAGGGAGGCTCTAACCTTTCGCAAGGTCAGCGCCAGCTTCTTGCCATAGCACGCGCCGTGCTCGACGACCCGAGAATCCTTATTCTCGACGAAGCTACGTCTTCCGTAGACACGCGCACGGAAATGAAGATACAGAAGGCTATGTTCAACCTTATGGAGGGCAGAACCTCCTTCATTATAGCGCACCGCCTTTCCACTATACGAGATGCAGACGTTATCATCGTTCTGAAGGACGGCGTGATAGCCGAAGCAGGCAACCACGAAACGCTTATAAAGCAGGGCGGCGAATACTCCGCGCTTTACAATAAGCAAAGCGCAGGCCTGGCAACTTAAAACGTAACTCTTATATCGCAACGCAAAAGAGGCACATCAAATTGATGTGCCTCTTTTTTCTCACCCGAACGTCAGCTTCTGCAAAAGGAAGCCTTGGTTAAAGGGGCGCATCATGTTCCAGTATCCGCCGCCCGCAAAGCCGTATTCGCTTATAAGCGCGAATTTTGCCGCCATACTGCGCGCATCTTCAAACCAGACCTCGTGCTGCTCACCGCCGTTATAATATGAGAAATACGGCGTTTGCGAAGCTTCGTCAAATTTTATTTCCGCGCCGAAGCGGCGTGCAATATCCACTGCCTCGTCGTTGCCTATAGAGGTTGCGCGCGAATAGCCTTGCTTATAAGGCAAAATCCAATCGTAGGCGTAATTTGGCAAGCCCATAAAAATTTTCTCGCGCGGTATAGCGCTCACGGCAAAATCCAGCACGCTGCGCACGGCGGACAAAGGCGCTACCGCCATGGGCGGGCCGTAAGTATAGCCCCATTCGTATGTCATAAGAAGCACGGCATCTGCCGCCGCGCCCACGGCGGCGTAATCGTGCCCCTCATAAAGAAGCCCCGGCTGGTCTGCCCGTGTTTTTGGCGCGAGCGCCGCCATAACCGTGTATCCGCGCGGCGCGAGAATCGTGCGCAGGCGGGCGATAAACTCGGCGTAGGCAAGCGCCGTGCTTGCAGGTATAAACTCAAAATCAATATCGAGCCCCGCGTAACCCTTTTCCTCTATTTCTGCAAGCACGTTCCGCGCAAGCGTATCCATAGCGGCAGGATTTCCGAAAAGCAAAGACGCGCGCTCGGAAGAAAAGCTGCCGTTTTCCGTAAGCGTGGAAAGATGCATAAGCGCGCGTGTGCACACGGCGCGCGCCGCAGAAATTATCCTCTCATCCTCAAGCGGCACGAGCGCCCCCGTGGGCGTAAAGCCGTAGGTAAAAGGTATTACAGCATCTATATACGGTACGGCGTAGCGCAAAATGCGCTCCTCTATAAACGGGTAAGCATAGCCCGTGAAATACCCTCCTGCCCCCTCGCCCTCCGCGAAGGAAAGCACGAGCGTTTGCCCTGCGTAAAGCGGTGCCGCGCCGCCGTACGCTTGCGGGTTATAGGCAAAAAGCGTGCGCAACGGCACGCCCGTGCGCTCGCTTATGCCCGCGTACGTATCGCCCTCGCGCACGGTATAAACCGAGTTCGCGGCAAGCACCAGAATTGCCTGCCCCACCACAAGCTCATATGGCTCGGGTATTGCGTTCCATATGGCGAGAAGCCCCGCAGGCACGCCGAAGCGGCGCGAAACGCTATAAAGCGTATCGCCCCTCTCCACTGTGTAAATTTCCATAAAATCACCCCTTCAAAAGCTTTTGTCAACATTTTAATTATATGAAAAAGGGGATTTTTCCGTGAATTTTTGCATATATTAAAAACGATAATTTCTTTTGGGAGGGGCATATGGAGCATAAAAAAATTATTTTTCCCGTTTTATACGGCATCTTTGCCGTTTTACTCTTCTATTTTACCTTTAACTGCGCACTGCCCGTTGCGCTCCCATTTCTCATTTCCTTTTTTATAGCCGCAAGCGTACAGGGCGCAGCAGAGCGCTTTTCGCGGCGCACGGGAGCGAAAAAACGTCACGTTTCACTACTTTTCGGGCTTCTTTTTTTCGCGGCAGTCGGTTTTTTTCTTTTCCTTTGCCTTTCCAAGCTTTGGGGCGAGCTTTCCGAGCTTGTGCGCGGAGCGCTGGACGCGCGCGAGGATATTATGGGGCGCACGCAAGCGCTTTTGCGCCGCGCGGAAAGCCTTATTCTTCGGTTCTTCCCCGCCGCAGAAGGAAACGCAGAGGTGCTTCGCGCACGCATAGAGCTTTTTGCCGAGGAGGCTTTGAGAAGCCTTATTTCCGCCGTTTCCACAAAAATTCCCGCTTTTATGGCAAAGGTGTTTTCCGAAGTGCCGAAAATACTTTTCTCCCTTGCCGTAACACTCATTTCCTGCATATATTTCTGCCTCGATTATGATTATATAAGCAATTTTGCAGTACGCGTGCTTGAGCGCGGCGGCGCTTCCGCGCTCCGCAAAATACCGCGCACCTCGTTTATTACCATTGCCAAATACCTTCGCGCGCTCTTTATTATATTTCTTATGACGGCGGGCGTGCTGGCGCTCGGCTTCATTTTGTTGGGCGTAAAATATGCCTGGCTTCTCGCCGTTTTCGCGGCTTTTATAGATGCCCTGCCACTTTTCGGCAGCGGCGCCGTTCTGCTGCCATATGCTGCCGTCGCCTTCCTTTCGGGCGATTTAAAGCTTGGCGCAGGCTTGCTTGTGCTATGGGGCGCGGCGGCGATTTTACGCCAGATTGCCGAGCCGAGAATAATGGGCAAAAACCTTGGGCTTCACCCGCTTGCAAACCTAGCCGCAGTTTACGTCGGCTATAGCTTTTTCGGCGTTACGGGGGTTATATTTCTGCCCATAACCGTAGTAATTTTAAAAAATCTTTTAGTGCCACAAGAAAGGTGAAGCGTTATGAAAAAATTTTCTTTCCATATAGAGCCTTTTGCGCCCACAGGGCTTTTTCTGCTCTTCTTTTCGTGGGAGCCCGCGGCGCGCTCCGCCGTGCTTACCTCTGTGCTTGTGCACGAGCTTTCCCACCTCGCCGCCGCGAAAATGTGCGGCGGAAAGGTGGAGCGCATAAGCCTTACCGCCTTTGGAATTTCGCTCGGCTTTTCGCCGCCGAAAACTTATGGCGAAGAAATTTTCGTTGCCGCCGCAGGTCCCGCCGCAAGCTTCCTTTTCGCCGCGCTCGGTCGCGCGCGCGGCGGCGCCTTCGGCGCAGAGGTTTTCGTTTTTTCGCTCTTTCTGGGGCTTATGAACCTCATTCCGCTTGCCTCCTTCGACGGCAACAGAATAATAACAGCTGTGCTTTCGCTGTTCTTCGGCGAAAGCGCGGCAAGCGCGGTTTCCTCTGCGCTTGCCTATGCCTTTCTCTTCCTTGCGTGGGTTGTTTCCGTCTACATACTTTTCTATAGCGGAGCAAATTTTGCCTTGCTTCTTTTCTGCGCCTATATTTTTGTATATACAGTTATAAAAAAAGATTGTAATTCACGCGATAAAGTGATATAATGTTAATGATACAACAAAAATAAAGCGCTCAAAATCGCGCAGCACATACAAAAAGGAAGGTATTAAAATGAAAGCAATAATAGAAATGGAAAACGGCGGTAAAATGACACTCGAGCTTTACCCCGAAAAAGCGCCTATTACAGTAGCAAACTTCGTAAAGCTCGCAAAAAGCGGCTTCTATAACGGCATAATTTTTCACCGCGTAATCGCAGGCTTTATGATTCAGGGCGGCGACCCCACAGGTACAGGCATGGGCGGCCCCGGCCACACAATAAAGGGCGAATTTGCTTATAACGGCGTTAAAAACGACCTCAAGCACACTCGCGGCGTTATTTCCATGGCGCGCTCCTACGACCCCAACTCCGCAGGCTCTCAGTTCTTCATTATGCATGAAGACGCGCCCCACCTCGACGGTCAGTACGCCGCTTTCGGCAAAATGCTCGACGGCTTCGACACGCTCGACGAAATAGCAAACGTAAGAACAAACTTCAGCGACCGCCCCTTGCGCGAGCAGAAAATGAAATCTGTTACAATAGAGGAATAAAAATGAGCGCACTTACAGACAGAATAAACGAGCTTTCCCGTAAAGCAAAAACCGTTGGCCTTACGGAGGAGGAAAAAGCGGAGCAGGCAAAACTGCGCGATGAATTCCGCGCTATCTTCCGCCGCAACCTGGGAATCCAGCTCGAAAACACCATTTTTGTGGACGAAAAAGGCAACGTTGTCCACGTGCCTAAAAAACAGAAAAAGGATTGATTTTCTTGAAAAACGAGCTTATACGCAAATATGCGCGCCTTATCGCGCGCACGGGCGCGAACATTGAGCCCGGCGAAGCCGTAGTTATCCACAGCGATGTGGAAATTCACGAGTTTATAACCGTGCTTACAGAAGAATGTTACCTCGCGGGCGCGGGCGAGGTGCGCGTGGAATGGGGCAGCGATGCTCTCACGCGCTTACACTACACCCACCGCACGCTTGAAAGCCTTAAGAGCATACCCGCCTGGCAAACGGCGAAAATGCGCGAAAGAGCCGAAAAGCTCCCCACGCGCATACACGTCATAAGCGATGCGCCCGATGCGCTTGCGGGCATAGACCGCGCGAAGTACGATGCGGTGCGTGCGCACACATATAAAAAATTCAAAAAATACCTCGATATGGCAGAGGGCATGGAAAAATGGTGCGTGGCGGCGTTCCCCTCGCGCGCCTGGGCGGCGGCGGTTTTCCCCGAGGAAAAACCTGCGAGCGCCTACAAAAAGCTGCTTTCTGCCGTGCTGGATGCCGCGAAGGTGCAAAAGGGCGCCGACCCTTGCGAAACCTGGCGCAAGCATAACGCCAAAATCGCAGCGCGTTGCGAAAAGCTGAACGCTCACAAATTCGAATACCTCGAATATAAGAGCGCAAACGGCACAGATGCGCGCGTGTGGCTCATACCCGAAACGCACTTTGCGGGCGGCGGCGAGTACACGAAGCGCGGAAAATACTTCAACCCCAATATTCCCACCGAGGAAATTTTCATAAGCCCCATGGCGGGTAAGGCAGAGGGCAAATTCGTTGCCACAATGCCGCTTTCCTGGGGCGGAGATATTATAGACGGCTTTTCACTCACGTTTAAAAACGGCGAGGTGGCAGAGTTTTCTGCCGAGCGCGGCGAAGCCCTGCTGCGCTCCATACTGGAAACAGACGCAGGCGCGCGCCGCTTGGGCGAGCTTGCCTTCGTGCCGCAGAAAAACCCCATAGCCGCGCAGAACACACTTTTTATGAGCACGCTTTTCGATGAAAACGCAAGCTGCCACATAGCGCTCGGCGAAGGGTATACCGACACGGTAGACGGCTACGAGGCGCGCACGCTTGAGGAATGCCGCAGGCTTGGCATAAACGAAAGCAACATTCACGTCGATTTCATGATAGGCGCGCAGGACCTTTCTGTAGTGGGCTACGAGGGCGGCAAAGCCGTGAAAATTATGGAAAACGGCGAATTCACGGGCGAATTTAAAATTTGATATAAAATTTGATATAATATTATAAGGAGGAAAAATATGTTTGAAAACGAATACGTAGAATGTGTGCTCCCTGCGCAGAAAAGCATAGCACTCATCGCGCACGACAACAAGAAAAAGGATATTGTCGAATGGTGTATGCAGAACAAAAAAATTCTGGAGCATCACTTCCTTTGCGGCACGGGCACAACGGCAAAGCTTGTTGCCGACAGAACGGGCTTGCCCGTACGCGGCTACAACAGCGGCCCCTTGGGCGGCGACCAGCAGATAGGCGCGCGCATCGTTGAAGAAAAAATAGACCTTGTTATCTTCTTTTCCGACCCCCTTATGGCGCAGCCGCACGACCCCGACGTTAAGGCGCTTTTGCGCATAGCGCAGGTTTACGATATACCGATTGCCAACAACCGCGCAACGGCAGACTTTATCATTACGAGCGAATTTATGGACAAGGAGTATACCCGCAAGCTTATAAACTTCCGCAGAAATGTGGATATGCGCGCAAAGGAACTGTAAAATGACGCGCGAAAAAAGAAAGCTTTACCTTGAAAAAAGGAAACTACATAGGCAGAAAAATAAGGAAAAGCGCAAGCTTTACGCTGAAAAAAAGCGCCTGAAGCGCCCTAAGCTCAGCGTTGTTCTTATCTGCACGATAATTTCGCTTGCCTCCACATTTTCCTCTGTTCTTATAGGCATAGGAATAATAAACGCCGTAGTTATAGGCACAACGGCGGGCGATATACGCGATTTTTCCGCAGACGAGGGCTATGAGG